>NZ_MQTZ01000017.1 GCF_001939115.1 Leptolyngbya sp. 'hensonii'
CTCTCCCAGCGGGAGAGGGGGAGGGGTTGGGGGTTGGGGGTGAGGGCTGAAAATTTCGGAGTTATTAAATCCACGATCCTGAGGGCGCAACCAAGCCTTGAACGTGATCCACTGGTTTAGCTTTACTCAGCCAGTGGATCATTGTTTTGATCCGGCTATTTCTGTTCGCAGGCCCCAATACTAACCCAACTGCTGGAACCATCTTCCCATCGCTCCTTTTTCCAGATCGGCGCACTGTGCTTGAGATGGTCAATCGCATACTGGCAGGCGGCAAAGGCCTCAGAGCGATGGGGACAACCGACAGCCACCAGGACGCTGATTTCCCCAATCTGAAGTCGGCCAATGCGATGGTGAATCACCACCCGGTTGACGATCGGCCACTGTTGCCGAATCTCAGCCGCAATCTGGCGAAAAATCTGGAGGGCCATCGGTTCATAAGCCTGATATTCCAGAGCCACCACCGCTCGCCCATCGGTTTTGTTACGGACCATGCCACTCATGAGCACGATCGCCCCGTTGGCAGGGTCATCGGTCAGGGTATACACATCCTCTAGGGCCAAGGGGGCAAAGGTAATGGCAAAGCTGTCTTGTGGATGGACCGGGATGGGCTGGACCAGAGAACCGACAGCCGGGGAGGGGAAAGTCGCCATAATGAATCCTAGATTGCCTGTTTTCCCTGAAGTTGCCCTAACTCGCCGGGTTGCATCACACCATGTTCAGTGATGATGCCCGCAATCAACTCTGCTGGGGTGACATCAAAGGCAGGGTTGTAGAAGTCCACACCAGCAGGACAGATGAAGGTATCCCCAATTTGATAAATCTCGGCGGGATTGCGTTCTTCGATCGGGATCTGGCTGCCATCGCTCAGCTTAAAGTCGATGGTGGACAGGGGGGCAGCAATATAGAAAGGAATGTTGTGGGCTTTGGCAACCAAGGCCAAACTATAGGTTCCAATCTTGTTGGCCGTGTCTCCATTAGCAGCAATCCGATCGGCTCCCACCACCACCAGATCAACCAACCCCCGCTGCATACAATGGGCGGCCATACTATCTGTAATCAGGGTAGCGGGAATCCCTTCCTGAGCACATTCCCAGGCTGTCAGGCGGGCTCCTTGCAGGCGAGGTCGCGTCTCATCAATGTAAAGGCGTTCCAGCCGACCCCTGTGCCAGACCGATCGCACCACCCCCAGGGCTGTACCATATCCGGCAGTGGCCAGAGCACCAGCATTGCAGTGGGTCAAGATTCGGACCTGATCCGGGGCATCGGGGAGAACCTCCAGGCCATAATCACCGATCTGATGACAGGTCTGCAGGTCTTCTGTGTGAATCGTCTGCGCCATTTCCAGCAGGGTAGATGGGATCTCTGCCACTGGCCCCTCAAATTGTTGGGCTGCCTTGAGCATGCGATCGATCGCCCAGAAGAGATTGACGGCAGTAGGGCGAGTCGCTTTAAGTTGCACCGCCACTTCCGTCAGTTGGGCCAGAAATTCCTGTCGGTCGGTGACTTCCAGATCCCTTGCCCCCAGATACATGCCATAAGCTGCTGCCACTCCGATCGCAGGAGCCCCCCTGACAATCATGGTTTTGATTGCCTGAGCCATATCTTCGAAGCAATCAATAATCACCATTTCATACTGGCTCGGCAGGTGATTTTGATCGATCAACAAGACGTGATCAGTCTGCCAAATGACAGGGTAAACTTCGCTAGCCTGGGACACGCTGGGATAACTCCTTTGAAATCTCACCCCTTAGAGTTTACCCCTTGCCACAGAGGAAGACTTTAACATTTAGTCTCGAAGATTCTGGTAGCGATAGAGGGTAAACGTATCAAACAAGCTTCCCACCAAGCTACAAGTCAGGCCAATGGTCAGGAGACCTCTGATCAGGCTGCCATTCCCAAACACAACCAGAAAGGATTTCAGTTGAGCAATGCCAAACAACATGATGTCCCTACAGAAAGGGAGCACACTCAGCCCATTCAGGCTGATGAGCAGAACACCCATGAAAATGAGAGGACCTGTGAAGCTGAGGAAACTGGTCAACAACAGGGACCGCAGCAACTGGCGTGACACAGGCCACTTTAAGAGCCCTATTTTTAACAATCTTGTAGTCAAGATATTCATGCAAAGATAAATCGGAGGATAGGCAGGACTATTAAGGATGAACTAGTGCGCCACCTACTACAATAAATCTGTTCTTCCTGGCCAGAGGGAAAAGTCAGAAATCTTAGGTTTCCCTTAAATATTTTTATTGAAGGTTTGTGAATCCATGACAGATACGTCCAACGGATCCGGGATCGGGCATTGGGGCCAGCGATTGCTGGCTGCCACTTTTCTGGGGGGACAGGTGATTATCCATCTCCTGGCAGGTAGGTTCCATCGTCGTAACATTATGGAGCAGTTGACTGCTGTTGGTCCTGAATCCCTCCTGATTGCCCTGACGACGGCTGCCTTTGTGGGCATGGTGTTCACCATTCAGGTGTCCCGAGAGTTTATTCGCCTGGGAGCAGGTACTGCTGTGGGAGGTGTCCTGGCCCTGGCACTCGCCCGAGAATTGGCTCCTGTGTTAACAGCAGTGATCCTGGCTGGGCGCGTGGGTTCAGCCTTTGCCGCCGAAATCGGAACGATGCGAGTCACCGAGCAAATCGATGCCCTCTACATGTTGAAAACAGATCCGATCGACTATCTGGTTATTCCCAGAGTGGTGGCCTGCTGCATCATGCTGCCTATTCTCACAATTTTGTCCCTGATTACAGGGATGGTAGGAGGCTTCCTCATAGCCAGTTCCCTCTACAATATCTCCCCCAATGTGTTCTGGAATTCGGCTCAGAATTTTCTCGATTTGTGGGATCTTTGGAGCATGGCACTCAAAGCTTTTGTTTTTGGAGCCCTCATTGCGGTCATTGGATCCAGTTGGGGCCTAACCACAACCGGCGGCGCTAAGGGAGTTGGGCAATCCACGACAAGTGCAGTCGTGACTTCGTTACTGTCTATCTTTATTTTTAATTTCTTCCTGTCCTGGCTGATGTTCCAGGGATTGGGGAGTGCAGTCCTGGAAGGTCTATAAGGTCAGACCCTTATAGAATGGAGGAAAGTCTGATGTTGTTCCGGGAGTCTTGCCTGTGACTGCTACAACTCCAACGACTGCTTCCACAGAGGTAGTTGAACTTGCCCCCAGCTATGCCATTCCAATCGTCTTGGCCTTGGCAGCCCTTCCCATCGCCCTCTTGCAAGTCTGGATCGGCGCTGTAATGGGTCTATTTGGCTTGTTTCTGATGTTCCAGACCGTGACCTTGCGCCTGCGATTGACTGAAACAGCCCTCGATGTCTATCGCTCTGAAACCTTAATTCGGCGGTTCCCTTATGCAGATTGGCAGAACTGGGTTATCTTCTGGGATGGCTTCCCAGTGCTGTTTTACTTCCGGGAAGTAAAAAGTATTCATTTTCTGCCTATCTTATTTGACCCCAAAGCCTTAAGAACCGCTCTGGAGAAGCGAATTGGCCATTAATTTAAAGCTTAGATCTGGGTGGAAACCGGTTGAACAATTCGCCCCCGGGCAGGCCTGTCAATTCTCCCCCTTGAATTTCCCTGGCATCGTTAAATTTGGAACGTTGAATTTTCAATGGTAATGGACTCATCTCAATCCCCTTCTGAAACTGCTCCGTCTGAAGAGATCACGCTGGAACGTCGTGTCGCTGATCTGCGCCGGGAAGAGCAAGCCCTGAGACAAGATCTGGAAACCCTGCGATCGACCTACCATCAACTCCAGAAGCAGGTGGCAGAAATAGAGCTCAATCTGGGGCGCATGTTTCAACAAAGCTTGGGTGAACTGGAGCAGCGCAAGCAAACCCTGCAGATTGCCGTGGAGCAGCTAGAACGTCGCCAGGAACGCATCCGCACTGAAATGCGCACGACTTTCGCCGGTGCTTCCCAGGATCTGGCGATTCGGGTCCAGGGATTCAAAGATTATCTGGTAGGCAGTTTGCAAGATCTGGTCACTGCAGCGGAGCAATTGCAACTGTTGCCCCAGGCAGCAGAACCTGCGTCCTCGACAACCCCAGCGGAATCCTCGGAGAAAGTCGATCCAAAGCCCAAGTTTGCGGAACGATCCTTCGAAGAAGAAGCCAAAGAGATCCGGGCCTTGCTCGATCGCTATCGCTCTGAACCGGATTATTATGGGGCTCCCTGGTCACTGCGACGCACCTTTGAGCCTGTGCACGCTGATCGAGTTTCTAACTGGTTCTTCAAACAAGGGGGACGGGGCGCAATTCGCACTGTGGGCAGCCGACTCCAAAATATTCTGGTTGCATCTGCAGTCATTTCTGTCTTGCGAGAGTTCTATGACGATGACCTGCGCACCTTAATTTTGGCCAACAGTCCCGAGCGTTTGGGAGAATGGCGACGGGGGCTGCAGGATTGCCTGGGCATCTCGCGGGCTGATTTTGGTCCTGAGCAGGGGGTAAGCTTGTTTGAGACCGCAGAAGCCGTGACCCAGAAAGCCGATCGATTGTTGAAACAGGGCGAGTTGCCCCTGATCGTGATTGACGAATCGGAAGTACAGGTCAACCTTTCCCTGCTGCAATATCCCCTCTGGTTAGGCTATGCAGCCGATCCCCAGGCCCCTAACTCGTCCATGCGATATAGCTGAGGTTAATGCGCTATGGCTTCCTGGCTGGCTCTCAATGGTGTGTTACTGCTTGTTACCTACCTCCTGGGCTCCTTTCCCAGCGGTTATCTGGCCGGGAAACTGCTCCAGGGAATCGATATTCGAGAACATGGCTCCGGGTCTACAGGAGCGACGAACGTCCTGAGAACCTTGGGCAAAGGCCCCGCGATCGTGGTTCTGGCCATTGATATCCTCAAAGGATCCTTAGCGGTGGCCCTGGTCTACCTGGCCTACAGCCTGCCGACCTTCACCCAGACGGCCCCTCCCTCCGTGATACCCGTGAATTGGCTTCCCTGGCTGGCTGTCCTGTCTGGCCTGTCAGCCCTCCTGGGCCACAGCAAGTCTATCTGGCTCAACTTTACGGGGGGGAAATCCGTGGCTACAGGCCTGGGCGTCCTCCTCACCCTCGACTGGCAGGTAGGGTTAGCAACCCTAGCCGTCTTCGGGCTTGTCATTGCCCTCTCGCGCATCGTCTCCATGAGTTCCATTGCTGCCGCGATCGCAGTCGCCATCCTCATGCTGATCACAGCCCGCCCCCTCCCCTACCAGTTGTTTGCCATGGTAGGTGGAGCCTACGTCATCTGGCGGCATCGCACCAACATCCAGCGCCTGATAGCAGGCACCGAACCCAAGCTCGGCCAAAAAGCCGTCACCAGCGACTAACCCCCGTAAAGACGCGATTTATCGCGTCTGACCCAGCCATCGCCTCTCCCCAGGCCCATCCCAGAAGTCGCATTCTGGAAGATATCCTCCCAAAGCATCCGCCCCTTGGGATAAAAAACCTCCCCCAGAACCAATCACCAATAACGGAATCCCAACCCGCGAAAAGTTTCTTCCCAGAAGCGGGTGAAATTTCCAGAATTATTGTTAACGTAGTCGATATAGGTGGTTATCTATAATGCCTCGGGAGGCAGGGATGCGTAAACGTTCATTACTGGCGATCATGGGAGTACTAGCTCTGGTGATAGGGGGATGTGGAGGCGAAGAAAGTCCTCCCACAGCATCGTCCCCTTCCCCTGAAGCCGCATCTCCTTCACCCACTGCGTCTACTCCTGCCAAGCCAGAGGCCAAGCCGGATAAGGGAGGCAGCTTCGACAAGCCGATCGTGGTTGCAGCCAAGCCCACAGCTCCTGGTTTAATTCAATCGACTCCAGCAGAGGAGCGCATTCTCAAATTACAAAAGGGCCGTAAAGATCCCTTTGCGACCCTGCCCAATGTGGTACCAGTTCTCCTCGTTCCCAAGAACCCTGATGGAACCCCCATTAAAGCCTCTGGGAACAAAACAGTTCCTGGTGTGAAAGGGTTGCCCAACGTCAAGCCCTCACCCAACAACCCTCCCGTTACCCCTGGGACAACCGGCACAAGACCTGGAGTACGCCGCCCCGGCGGAACCCTCCCAGGTGGCGCTTCATCTCCAGTAGCAACTGCCCCCCCTCCACCCCCTGAACCGACTACTGCCAGAGCTGTGGTGGTGACGGGTGTGATCACCGTAGGCAATGAATCTCAGGCCATTGTCCAGGCCCCCGATGAACCCACGAGCCGTAATGTCAGGATCGGCCAGCGTCTATCCAATGGACAGGTGCTCGTTAAGCGGATCGATAATACCTCAGAAGGGCCGATCGTGATTCTGGAGCAGTATGGCGTTGAAGTAGCCAAGTCAGTTGGGGAACCCCCTGCGGTTCAACCAGGGCAGCCTGCTCAGCCAACCAGCTAAGGGCCTGAATTTATACAGTTGTCAGAGCCCGAATTTCCACCAGGGGCGCATCTCGTTGCGCCCTTATTCTATTTTTGGGTATGATCCATCCCTGAGGCCAGGAACAGGCATCTGATGGGGATAAGATTTACGAAAGCCGCTCCCCCCATGTAAAGGACCTAGGGCAGACTATTGATACTCCCTTGATACTCCCTTTTGCATGAGGTGCTTGAGATCTGACAGTTAAAGCTCCCAAACTGCAAAACTGCTAGAAGCTGGAATCTTAGGACTATCCGGTCATTCGTAGGGAGACCGATCAAGTGACTGTTGCTCGGAGGTCTGTTTTATGGTTGATTCTGCCACCCCATTCTGGGATATTGGGGAACTTTTCTCGGACGCCCTGAGAATTGATTTAGTTGCTCCTCAACCCCGCCAGGATAGTGATCTGCTCCAACAAGTGGGTTTTCTTCCAGGACTGAAGGAACTGTTGATGTTGCGCCAAGTTCATGCCCTGGAGCATGCCACAGTCTGGGTTCTTAGTGAACTTGCAGAGGCTGCACGACGCAACGAAGCTAACTCTGCACCACAAAACGATACATCCATAGGAGGAATCTCCACTGAACGCGGCTTTTATCTCTACGGTCCTGTAGAGACAGCCAGGCTATCCTGGGCTGTCCGCAGGGCTCTGAATCGAATTACCAGCGGGGAATGGAATCTGGCAATTCATCCTCGCTGTGGCACCAATCTCTCTGTCGGTATGATGCTGACGGCAGGTTTTGCCCTTGGGTTTCATCTCCTCTTGCCCCGTGGACCGATCGAACAACTCATTGGCCTGGGTCTGGCCACAACAACCGCTGCACAACTCACGCCTGGATTTGGCAGGCTGACTCAGCAATATCTGACGACAGCTATCCCGTTCAACCTGGCGGTTGAATCGGTGACGCCATTGCCAGAAAACCTGGCTTTCCTGCCACAAGTCGGCATTCCTGCAGAACGGGCTGATCATGCCCCCGTTCACTTTGTGCAGGTTCGCTGGGTCGAATAGGGGACCGCTGGCTTTTCTTGCAAGCCAGAGATCGAAGCGCAGGCCCTGTTTAAGGGAAACTTAGAAACAAAACTTAAAACAGAGATTGCGCTGAAACCGCCGTTGGAGTAGTACTCTGGAAATCATCTGACAGATTTCATCGGGTTGTAAGCCTTGTACTTACAAGTGAGTCATCACTTTAACTCCCAGAAATCTATTACATGGGTTGAAATATCAATAAGGAAAAAGCACTCATGGTTCAACGCGGTTCTAAAGTTCGTATTCTCCGTAAAGAATCCTACTGGTTCAAGGATATTGGGACGGTTGCTTCTGTAGACCAGAGCGGCATTAAATATCCTGTGATTGTCCGTTTTGACAAAGTTAACTATGCCGGTGTGAACACCAACAACTTCAGCCAAGCTGAAGTTGTTGAAGTAGAAGCACCCAAGGCTAAGAAAGCTGCTAAGTAGTCAGGGGGTCTTAACCGATCAAATGAGGGGTTTGAAGGCTATGCCTTCAAACAGTGGTTCTTCCACTGCTCCCCCTTCCTGTACTTGCTTTAATTTGATCTAACTCCTAAATTCTGGCCAACTTTTTCTATTGGCTGTGCCCGAATTACCTGAAGTTGAAACTGTCTGTCAGGGTTTAAATCATACAACCCTGAATCAAGAAATTAGGGGTGGAGATGTGTTACTGCCACGTACCATCGCCTACCCCTTTTCTATTGAGGATTTTCTGGCAGGTCTGCAGGGAACAACTCTGTTTCGCTGGCACCGGCGGGGAAAATATCTCCTGGGTGAGTTACATACATCTGAGTCACAAGCTGCAGGCTGGCTGGGAGTGCATTTGCGGATGACAGGTCAACTTCGCTGCCTGTCAAGCTCAGAAGCCTTGCAGAAGCATACCCGTGTCCGGCTCTTTCTGTCGGGGGATCAGGAACTTCGGTTTGTGGATCAGCGCACCTTTGGTCAGATCTGGTGGGTTCCTCCTGATCGATCGGTGGAGCAGGTGATCTCTGGTTTGCAGCAGTTAGGTCCTGAACCCTTTTCTGAAAGCTTTTCCAGCGAGTATTTACGTCAGCAATTATTGCATCGACGGCGTCCCATCAAAAACGCCCTCTTAGATCAGACGATCGTGGCGGGTCTGGGAAATATTTATGCTGATGAAGCTTTGTTTCTCAGCAGAATTCATCCAGAATGTCACTGTACCCAGCTTAAACAGAAGCAAATTGAGCGACTCCGGGGAGCCATTCTGGAAGTTTTACAAAGTAGCCTTGACGTAGGGGGGACTACTTTCAGCACCTTTCAGAATGTCCAGGGCATTAATGGCAACTATGGCAAGGCAGCCTGGGTTTATGGTCGGGGAGGAGAGGCCTGTCGCGTTTGTGGGACCCTGATCCAGCGGTTGCGGATGGCCGGACGATCGGCCCACTTCTGTCCTCAATGCCAGCAGTGATCCCTGCAGATGAGTCGGAACCGCCGTGACCTGATTTAATTTGGCATCTCCCGGTCAACTCCTCAGCGGCTCTGTATCCACCGCTTCAGGGGAAGCTCTGGCCACCTAGTTAACTCAACTGATATGATCAGCTAGGAATTTGGGGCTGTAGCTCAGCAGGATAGAGCGGTCGCCTCCTAAGCGACAGGTCGCGCGTTCGAATCGCGCCAGTCCCGTTTTTATGGGTGGATTGCGCCCTTTCTCGCAGCCATTACCTCCGATCTCAGGGGGGCATTACATGCATCTATCAAGCCCGCCTGACCTTAATTTTTCTCTCTTCTATTGTGCAAACCAGTATTTAAGTACTAAAGTAGTATTCATGAATTTAGTACATAAATACTATTTAAGAGGGCCTGGACTATGGCAAGCATCATTCTGGGAAGCGCTTGGTTGTTAATTGTATTGTCCTGTATGGGGTTGGTTTTGCAGAAGGAAGACCATAAAGCTTCTTGAGTCTTTTTTCCTTTGACAGCCACGATTGACCCGCCTTATGTATTTAAGTCACCCCAGTAAGAGAAGGTATCAGAGCCTGTATCACAGCTCTGATGAGAATTTCAGTCAGAGCTTCAGGAGAAGCTTTGAGGAACTCTTCGACAACCGCCTAGACAAACAGCCTGACAGGTATGACAGGTTCTATGAGGGTCCAGATGAAGAGGAAGAGGAAGGCCCGAATTTACTGCTAGATCAAGGTTTGAGTGGGCCAGACTCGGATGACGATCTGGACGACCTCAGAGCCGAGGAGGAGGACTCTGAGTTGCGATCGATGGGTCTGCCGGTCCTTCCTGTGGTTGGCCTGATTAGCTTACTAATGAGCACTCCTGCCGTCCAAGCTGTGAGTTTGAAGAGTGGCGAACTGGATTTTAATTCTGTAGGGGAGACTGCCTTTGCCGTCCCACCTCAGGGTGTTCCAGCCAGTTCAGACACAACTTCAGCTCGAACTGCAGACCGGGCTGTACCCGTTCAAGCCTCTCGCTCCAGTCATCCCCTGCCACGGGCGTCGATCGAACTTGACTTTAGTCTTGACAGTCCCCTGCCGCAACAGAGCCCTGTCGCAGCAGCGAGACAGCCCACAGCAGTTCCCAACCGAGCCACAACGGCGGTCAGCACGGCTCCCTCTGCAACAGACCTCGACCTGCTGTTTCAGGGCGGGTCCTTCTCCCTGGTGGCAAAGGCCGTGGGCGCAGCAGAGGGGACACGCACTCCCGATGGGGGCAGAACCTGGGCCTACTATGGTCATCGCGACCCTGGTAACGGCGTCTGGAATTTGGGCAGCTTCTCTTACCAGCATGGCGCAGATTCTCCTGCCGAGGCTGATGTTAAGCAACTGCGGCGATTGACAGGTCAGGCCCGTCGCTTGCGGCAACAGGCCGAACGGTTGGGGGTGCAGATGAGCCTGTTGGAAGAACTCAATGGCATTGACCTGGCAAACCAGTCTCCCCGAGCTGCCCTGAGTCGAGGTGGGTACGTGGAGCGATTGCAGGAGGCTCATCAGCAGGGATTACAGGGCATGGATGCGGTGATCTGGGCTCGGACCCGATCGTTCCTCAATCCGGATACAGGGCAATGGAATGCTCCAGGGCTCGGAAATCGAGAGGATTCCATCAAGGCAGATCAGGAGCGGCGATTGCAAGCAATCCAGCAAGCCATCACCTACCATCAATTGCAAACTCAATCCCAGGCGGGAGCATGTCACTTTTGCAGTGATGCTTTCTAGCCCTCATCCCCCAGCCTCTTCTCCCAAAAAGGGCGAAGGGGAGCCGAATCATTTCAAAGTCCCTCTCCCAAATTGGGAGAGGGATTTAGGGTGAGGGCAAAGGTGACATGTACCCTCCCAGGCTCCGGTTCAGGAAAGCATGACCGATCGGATTATTGCTGTAGACCTGACGGCTGGGATATCGATCGGAATCGGTACTCCTTTCTAAGGATCGTGGATTTAATAACTCCGAGATTTTCAGCCCTCACCCCCAACCCCCAACCCCTCCCCCTCTCCCRGCGGGAGAGGGGGCAGGGGGGTGAGGGCAATCAGGAGTTTATCGGTGTTATTTAATTCTCATTCCTAACATGCCTTACATAGGTTGAGATTTTTCTAAGGATCGTGGATTAAATCACCTGGATTTCTTCAGCCCTCACCCCCAACCCTTCCCAAATTTGGGAGAGGGGGCAGGGGGGTGAGGACAATCAGGAGTTTGATACTTTATTGAATTCTCATTCCTAAGCATTGTCCGGAACAGGATGTTTGCTAACACTTGTTAATCTAGGTAAAAAAAGTGGAAACATCGGGTAGAAAATGCTAGCTTGCTTGGTTCCCAATCCCTCGGGCCAAAGCTGCTCCTGGTCCAAGTCCATTTGAGTCCCCAACGACACAACTGAAAAATGGCAAAACTGACACCTGATCAGCGCAACGCTTTTTATCTGCTGGAAGCAGAACGAACTGGGATTCACAAGTCAATTCTGGCAGCCCTCTATGCTGTTCATGAACAGCTCTTACTGCCAGATGGAGAAACTGGTTTGGGTATTTCTCCAGCTAACCGAATCACCCTGGAGCAGGTCAACTCCTTCCCAGGTCAAGTCCAATTTGCCGCCAATACCATTCGAATCCTGACGGATAGCCTGGTAACCAGTGGTTGGAAAGGCAATGACCTGTGGGATGCCGATCGAGGCCGGTACGCTGAAAAGTTTTTACGAAAAGTGGCTGATGGTTACGCCCCCCCCTCGACCAGTCCAGTGGCAGCTCGCCTGGAAATCGCCGATCCAGAAGCCCTGCAGCAGGCTTATATCACAGACTTAAATATTGATTTCAAGGCAGAAAAGTTACCCCAGAATCTGGCCTACCTGGACAGTGCCCTCCTGGGCCTAACAGAGCGTCTACCGTCCTATTACCTGCGCCTCCCTTACCAACGAGAGGCAATCCTGGAAGCAGTCCGGATTTGGCGCAAACTGGATAGTCAGCAGGCTGCGATCGAGAGCCTGCAACTGCAACCACCCCCCACCCCCGACACTCCCCCGGATGAACCCGCCCTGGATCAGGCCCTGGTGCAATTCATGCAGCGAGCTTCTCTGAACTACGGCGGTCTACCTTACCAGCGGGAAGCTTTACTACGCTTGGCCCAACTCTGGCGACAGTTGGATTCTAGGGAAGCCGCAATCCGGGATCTGGGCAACAATAACTCTCCCGAAACCAAGCTGAACATCATTGATCCCGCCCTGATCGCCTTCGTCGAGCGGGTGCCCCAATACTATAAAAGTCAGGGAGTCCATCGAAACGCTCTTGTGGAAGGATTTCGAATCTGGCGCAAACTGGATTCCCGCCCCAGTGCTCTGGTCGCCCTGGGCATTCATCCACAAATTCTCTCAGGCAACAGTACAGATAAAACAACCCTGAACAATGCTGCAGCCCAGCTAGATCGAGAACTCCTGGAATTCATCCGCCGGATTCCGGGAGCCTATCGGGAAGGGGAGGACCAGCGGGAAGCCCTGATTCGCCTGGTCCAGCTCTGGCGAGGTCTGGAAACGCGGGATCAAACCATTCGTTCCTTACTGGATGATGTCCGGCGTATGCAGCAGGCCCGTTCCAACACCCCAGAAGCCGCACCCCGTCCTACTCCGATCGCCCTCCCCCCCCGTCCAGCCCGCTGGACTCCCAACAATCTCCAGCTCTATGCCTCGATCATTCCAGAGGGCAGTTTCACCTGGGCTGAGGCCACCCATGGGGGCACCCGCATGCCCCCTGATCAGGCCACGGTAGAGGCCATCATCCGGATCGCCCGGTTAGCCCAGCAGGCCCACGATCGGATTGGGCGACCCTTTCAAATTACCAGTTGGTATCGCCCCCCTGATGTCAATGCAGCCGTAGGCGGTGTTTCTAACAGCCGCCATATTGTCGGCGATGCGATCGATTTTTACTGTGAAGGCTTAACTGGCGATCAGCTCTATTGGGCCTTAGATCCCTGGTGGCCAGGGGGGCTGGGCCGTTATGTCAAATTTCCCTATCTGAGCCATCTGGATGCCCGCAATTACCGAGCTCGTTGGCAGCAATAATCTGGTTCCGAAGATAGGACGACCCTGGAAGTGCATCATCAGGCTCTTTCAGGGTCACTCCAAAGACCTCTGAGAAAGCAACAGCAATCGCAACCCGCACCTGATCAGGTTGAATCCCCGGCACAAATTCAGCCAGACTGCCCACCGGTTTATCCCCGATGCCACAGGGAACAATGTGCCGAAAGCCCTCCAGATCGGGACAAACATTCAGAGCAAAGCCATGCATGGTGATCCAGCGGGAAACTTTAATCCCGATCGCGGCTACTTTGCGTCCCTCCAGCCAGACTCCTGTAAATCCGGCCAAACGCTCTCCAGACAACCCATATCCGGCCAACACCCGTATCAGCACCTCTTCCAATTGGCGCAGATACCAGTGGAGGTCCTGGCGGTATTGGTGGAGATTCAGGATGGGATACCCGATAATTTGACCGGGACAATGGTAAGTCACTTCCCCGCCCCGCTCCACTCGCCACACCTGGACCTCAGAGGCCGCCGGATCAAACTTGAGAAAATCCGGGCTGGCCCCCTGACCCAGGGTATAGACGGGGGGATGCTCCAGCAGCAGTAGGACATCCTCCAAATTTGGGTTGGCGCGACGATCAGCCACCAGCGCCTGTTGCCATTGCCAAGCCATTGCATAGGGTGTCAACCCGAGGTTATAGAACCGACAGGGAATGGAGTCTACCCGAAGGGCTGTGTTGGCGGTAGCACCCGCCCATGCGCTATGGCGATTCAACATGAGAAACCATCCCTCAAATCTTAAAGAGTTGGAAAAGTACTCTTAATCCCCGAGAAAATCAAGAGCCCTATGTAGCAAAATGGGAGGCTTGCAATCAAGAATTATCAACGGATGCAAAAGATCATAAAGCAGCCTGTTCTCCAGAATACAAAGTGCTAGGGTGTTGATATGACAGAGTTATGGGTTTCGCATGTTGAGTTTTGAGCAGAATCGAATCTCGACAGGTCCATGTAACAGTATTCAGTCAACCCCCTTTCCAGGGCAGGTGGAGGAAGGAAGCGACGGCTTGTCAGTTCCAGATCTCTCCCTGTCATCAGAGAGGGGGTGTGTTTTCAGGCACTGCCGATCGGACCTGAACCAACCTGCGCCCTCCAACTCATAACCTCTAGTTGACGATTTATACCCAACGTTAGGGGAGGAAGCTCTATGAAGCTTGTTATCCAGGGCAAAAACATCGAAATCACCGACGCAATCCATGAGTATGTGCATCAAAAAGTTGAGAAGGCCATTAGCCATTTTCAGTCTCTGGCCATGGAAGTAGATGTCAACCTGTCAGTGGCTCGCAATCCCCGGATAAACCCTAAGCAGACGGCTGAAGTAACGATCTACGCCAATGGTGCCGTGATTCGTGCTGAGGAAAGCAGCGAGAATCTTTATGCCAGCATTGACCTGGTGGCAGATAAGATCAGTCGTCAGCTTCGTAAATACAAAGAGCGGCGGCAGGATAAGGCTTACGCCAAGCCTAAACTGGGAACTGTCGTGGAAGATCTGGCTGTCGAAGCTGATCTCATCGGAGACCGCACGCCAGAATTGCCAGCCACAGTGGTACGCACCAAGTATTTTGCCATGCCTCCGATGACGATCGAGGAGGCTCTGGAACAATTAGAGATGGTTGATCACGATTTCTACATGTTCCGCAATGCGGAGACCGGTGAAATCAATGTGATTTACGAGCGCAACCACGGGGGATATGGCGTCATCCAGCCCCGCAATGGCAATGGAAACGGCAAAAATGGGAAGGCTGCTATTCAGTCCAACCAGAACGGCCATGGAGAAAAGCCAAATCTGACCAAGATTTGAGGGTTTGGGCTGCCAGAGCATGCCCTGGCAGCCCCTATACTTACAGGAGCTGAAAATAGCGGTATACTTCTTCTACAAAATGATTTATACCGCTGGATGTGATGTTTCACCTGGCGCAGGTCATCAAAGTAGAAGCCTCCGGAGCCTTAGGGCTGCGTATGCTTGCCTATCAAAAAACGGAAACCACCTGGGTCCTTGCTCCTGCGGAAGATGTTCTGGCCAGTGATAAGGCGAGTGTTTTTGTGGAAGGGTCACTGGTTCTGGTTCAACTCTCTAGCAAGCGTGAAATCCTGACGATCGCTGACGCTAAAGATTGGGTCATTGATCTGGTGCGAAAATATCTGACCCTGGGGATTACTCCCGCATTCTTGCAACAGGAGGCAGAGCGGGCAGAGCAATGGCGGCAATCCCTGACGCTGGAAAGCCAGGAATTAGCCCGGAGAACGATGGAGCTTGAAGCCCGCCGGGAGCAAATTGAGTCTTTGGAGGAGGATCTAAAGCAGGAACGTCAAAAACTGGAGCTTCTGGCTACCCAGTTAAGGATGACTGGGGGTCTGGGCATGGATGATTTACCCGATTAGATGACCTATCAGATTAGACCTATCAGATTAATGGACAATTCCAATCCGTAAAGAAACTGAGCTACCCATGCAAAGGCTGATCAAATTGAGTGATCTGGCGCTCGTTTGATTTTTAAGCGTCTGTCATCCTGGCTATATACCTGAACAAGGATCCTGTCTGCCCCCAATCAAACCTGGGGGCATTTTTTGTCTGGGACCAGAGAACCCTAACCAAAGCGGTACCCAAACCCACGCACCGTCAGCAGATGCTCTGGATGGCTGGGATCCAGCTCCAGTTTTTCTCTCAACCAGCGGATATGGACATCCACCGTTTTGCTATCGCCCATAAAGTCAGCCCCCCAGACTCGTTCAATCAGCTGCTCCCGCGACCAAACCCGACGAGGATGACTCATGAACAGTTCTAGAATCCGGAACTCCTTAGGAGACAAGTTAATTTCATCACCTCTGACTGTCACCCGACATTGCTGGGGAAACAGAATAATATCTTGATATCGCAACACAGCTTCCTGGGTCTGAGGTTGAGGATGATGATGACGGCGCAAGAGTGCCCGACATCGAGCAATTAACTCCCGCATTCCAAAAGGCTTAGTCAGATAATCATCCGCCCCCACTTCCAAACCCACGACCCGATCGGTCTCCGTTCCCTTCGCACTTAACATGAGAATAGGGACGTTGTTGCCATGGTGACGAATCCAGCGGCACAGATCCAGGCCACTCAGATAAGGCAGCATCAAATCGAGGATAATCAGATCCAGCCTAGGTGAAGTCTGATCCTCCCGCGATTCTTCCAGGCGACGGATCATTTCCAGGGCAGTCCGACCATCTTCAGCGACCAGGACTTCGTAGCCTTCGTCTCCCAAGGTCAAAGAAATTGTTTCTCGAATCAATTCTTCATCCTCGACAATCAAGACTGTGCCTAACTTCAGGCCTGCTTGAGGTTTACTGACTTCTAAGGACAACATAGGCATGTCTTTGGGATAGGCTTTTGGGAATCCAGGTAGATTTTACCATTCGTTTTGCTGTACAAGCGGATACCCCTTCAGGAAATCACGGCCAGGGGAAACCAATACTGGCAAGCTAAACCATTTCCCTGAGTTGCTTTGAGCGCAATTCAAAGCTTTAACTAAACAGGAATAGCCAGAGCGGAATCGTTCCCAAAATTCCTATGGTAGACAGCACCACACTACTGGCAACAATCTCCCGATCCAGGTCATACTCTTCAGCCAAAATTAAATTGGCAAAAGCACAGGGCATTCCCGCCATCAAGACCACAGCTAGTCGGGTCTGCGATTCTATCCCCAGCAGGGTCAAGATCAGACCAATCAGTACAGGCAAGACCACAATTTTCAAAACCACAGGCATTAGAGCGACTCGAAAACTCTGGACACCCCTGAGTTGACGCAACCTCAGGCCCATCAAAAGAAGTGCACCTGCAATGACAATGGCCAGACCTATGTTCAGCCCCTTCTCTATCCCGTCTGGAAACACAATCGCCTGGGTGGAAATCCCCAGAACAAAAGCCCAGAGAGACGGCACTGTCAGCACATCTCGAATCTGCAGCCACCAGTGGTGACCCCCAGAAGGTCTCCCATAATAGCTGGCAATAAACACCCCTAAGCCATACGTCCCCAAAACATTATTAATAATGCTGTAAAGCACAGCCCAGGTCAGGGCAGCACCATTCACCAGGGAAGGAACCATCGCTAGGCCGACAAAGCCGGTATTCCCCAGAATGGAAGCCAGCACAAAGCTACCCCGGTGGGAACGATCGTAAAGAACCAGAGACTCGGTCTCAGAAGCCAAACAACGATTTGCCTGCAAGCCGAGCCAAGCCAGACAACAAGCTAATCCCAGAGCCAACATGACGACCCCTGGAGCCAGCCCCACCTGGATAGAAAAATCCATGTGACGGGCTAGGGCCAAAATTTGTAAAGGAACACCAACCCAGTAAAGAACCCGACCCAGAAGGCGGGCAAAAGAGGGGGGTAAAAAGCCACAGAGAAGCAGACCCAATCCCGTCCAGAGGAGCAGAGGCGTATAGGCATGCAGGAGGGCTTCAGTCATGGTCTGAGGTGGGCGTTAGCATAATGACAGAGGCCCGGCGACATCCCCAGCCTTTACCTCAAAACCACTATATCTCGAATCCGCCACTCTCCATTACGGCGCACCAGCTCATATCGGACCTTCAAATCCCAATCTGCTGAAGCTGCCTGATTCAGGACACCCCCTTCAAACAACTCAGCAGTTTCATTCACTGAAGCTTCTACTTCAGCAGACTCTGGATTGGCCTGGTTCACCTTCACCGCATCAACGCTCAAACGATACTTGTACTGTCGATACCAGTCTTCCCGCTTGGATTCTTCCGAGAGCTTTTGAAACTTGGAAAGTACGGGATCGGTGAGCACCTCTTTCAACTTACTTCCATCATGATTGGGTCCAAGCGCAATCGCTTTAGCATTCAACCAAGCTTGAATAATCAGTTCAGCACTTTTTTTGTCGAGAGGCCCCTTCCAAATGGCACGGGTATCTGGCTCCGGAATTTCTATCAAGGGCCGGTTCAACCCAACCATAGGTTGGTCTTTCTGGAGATCAGGCAACGCACTCTCTGAATTCCCCTGAGTCAGATACTGATAGACCCTGAGGGTAACTGCCCCAACGCCAACCAGGAGTAATAGGCCCAGCACCCAAGGAAGAAACACAGAAGCACCGCTCCTCCCTGCAGTGGAGGAAGCAGGATAATTCCGACGAGCTCCTTCTCCAAGCCCCTGTTGATGAGAATCCAGGCCACTACCCAGACCGCCAGTATGGGATCGTTCCGACGATTTCACCCCATTGCGATCGGGCAATGGTCCTTTAGCGGGAGTGGCAGACCGCGATCGAGATCCGCCTGCTGCTCTGCCCCCAGCAGAAGAACGGCGGGCTGTCGTTTCCGGCAACACTGTCTCCCGTTCCGCTGTTTTCACCGCAGAAGATTTTGGCCCTGCTGCAGCCATCTCATCGACCCGCAGGGAGGGAGCCTCCCGATAGGTTGAAGCCGAGACAGTTCCGGCAGAAGCTTTATAAGCTCCTGAGGTGGTTGGCTTCCAACCATTTAGCGGTTTCATCCCCACTTCAGCACCCACAGGCCCTGCTGTCGGTTTTCCCACAGCAGCCCGCTCTGTCCGCACCACTTCCCATTCGTGGGTGGACTCCATCTCTACAGGCAACTCTTCGAGATAAGCCTGAACCTGGGAATCTGCAAAATATTCCTTGAGGACTGCCCGGCGGTTAGCCAGATCCCGGAAATGGGGAAACACCTCTTCCTGAAGCCATCGTTCGCTATAGAGACAGAGGCCTGGCAACAAGTCAGGTGAACCCTGGGAATTTTCCTCAATAAACAAGAGGGCTTCATCCTCACTGCTGGATTCCAGCGCCCGACTCGCCTCCTGGGTTTGCCCCAAGAGCAAAGCACAGACAGACTGCTCCAGATAAACATCTTGGCGACTGCTGAGCCGGTTTAGCATCGCCTTAGCCCGCCGAATTAGCGCAGGCTGAAATTCGACAAACCCTCTCGCAATCAGAGCATAAACAGCCAGGTAAGTAGCCACAGCTGAAGGGCGACGGGCTTCTTCTTCAAACAAAATTTGCTGCTCAGCCGCAGTCAGGTAACTCCTCAATTGCTGAATAAAGCGGAGAAAATCATCGATCGTCAGGCCAGATTGATCTTTGCCCGTTCCATCAATCCCACCCCGCTCCTGCAGCATGTCACAGAGCAGTTTCATCCCATGCCGTCGGGCACCCATCTGCTCATCGGGCAGGGCTAGTAACTCTAGGACCCGATAAGGACGCAGCTTATATAAATCTGCCTGAATCTCACCCCGCAGGGTGGCAAAGACCCCTTCCCGGAGCAAGAGCTCCTGACCTGCATCCAGCGCAACCGCCGCATTTTCATACTGCCCCTGATGCCACTGTTCCCGGCCCATTTCCAGATAAGCCAGGGCAACGGTCAGGACGATATCAACCTGGGCAATGCTAGGTTCCCCAACCTGCAACGTATTCAGGTTAAAGCCTCGAACACCCAGGCAAGGCTGCGCCAGGGACAAAACTTGTTCATACTGACCCAGCTCCAGCAGGATCATCAGGGCTCCAATCAATAGCTCGGTGTCGATCTCAAGACTGAGGGGTTGCAGAGCTAGAGTTGGAACCGCCGCCGCTGGCGTTTGCACAGAGAATTGTGGCAGGGAGAGAGAAGGTTCCTGAACGGACAATGTATCAATCGCTCCCCCAGCCCCCTCAGAGTCTTGGGGACGGGAACGATCGGCATAAGTCAGTTCAGGCGCTCCAAATTCAGGCTGATAGGCTTTGCCCAGAATGGCGGCGTTATAGGTCTGCCGTTTCTCTGGGTCAAAAAGAACCGTATAGGCTTCGTCGATCAACTGCTTGCGGGCAGCAATGGCTGCCTCTGAATAGCCTCGACGAGGCAATTGCAGCAGGCGATCGTGATGGGCCTGTCGGATCTGTTCGACAGTGGCCTGAAGCGGTAGCCCTAGAATTCGGTAGTAATCGAGCGGAACTCGCACAGTCAAAATCCCCAGCGGCTAATCAAGCTAATCCATGATAACGAATAGGCTGTAGGAGTGAACCAAAGTATCAGACCCACCTTTATTACAGCCGGAGTGTATCAGCTTAGTGAAAGAATGACACGGCTTACACCATGTTTTACATAAGTTTTAACAACTTTCAGCAAATTGGCAATCTTTTGGTCCTGAACAGGAAGAAATGGATAGCTTAAAACCGCGAATTTATGAGTATGAATTTCTTGAGGCATCCCGTTAGCCCCACCTGCAAGGTTTAATCCCGCCAAGCAGTTTAATCCATGAATCCTTAAGAATCCTTTCTAACCGTAGAGAAGTTCTCAAACCAGCCTCGCTTCCAGAAGAAAAAGACCATCCCCCCAGAAATGAGGAGCATCATGACAAGACAGGCCGCATAGCCAAATGACCAGTTTAGCTCTGGCATATTCCAGGAAGAAGCCTCTGTATTAAAGTTCATGCCGTAAATCCCAGCAATAAAAGTCAGAGGAATAAAGATTGAGGAGATGACCGTTAGCAGTTTCATAATTTCATTCATCTTGTTGCTGACGGAAGAAAGATAGATATCCATCAAGCTAGAAGCTAGTTCTCGGTAAGTTTCTACCATGTCCAGCACCTGAACCGTGTGGTCGTAGCAGTCTCGCAGGTAGATGCGGACCTCCTCGCTAATCAGGGGGTTACCATCTCGAATCAGGGAATTGATGGCATCCCGCTGAGGCCAAATAGCCCGCCGCAGGGTAAGCAATTCCCGCTTCAATTCATGAACTTTCTCCAGGGTCTGGCGAGACGGGTTAGCCACGACCTCATCTTCCAGTTCTTCCAACTGTTCCCCATAGGTCTCCAATACCGGGAAAAAGCCATCGATAATAGAATCGATCAGGGCATAGGCCAGATAGTCCGCCCCCATTTTCCGGACCAGCCCCTTATTCGTCCGGATGCGCTCTCTCACTGGGCCAAAGGAGTCATATTTAGGCTCTTCCTGTACGGTCAGGAGATAGTGTCGGCTCAGAATAAAGCTGACCTGTTCGCTGACAAAACTCTGACGATGGGGAACGACATTGACCATGCGGCTGATAATCAGCAACTGGTCTTCGTATTCCTCAACCTTGGGCCGTTGGGGAACATTAACCACATCTTCCAGCACCAGAGGATGCAGGTTAAACACTTTGCCCAGGCGATTCAAAACATCTTCGCTTCCCAGTCCTTTGACATCCACCCAGGACACAGACATGGTATCCAGGTAAGCTGCGCACTCTTCAGGAGCTTCAATCTGGATGCGCGTTGCCTTATCCTCGTTGTAGTCAATCAGGACAATAACTGGTGGTGGCGCATCCCTCTCAATGAAGAGGGTGCCCGGTAATGCACCAGGTTCGTCATAGTAATAGTCCACATAGGATTCTTCATCATCCCCATCATTGGAGACATCCGCGCCAAAGCGGATGGCCGGACTGGTGTATCCGGGGTAGCTACTCTCTGGCTCATAGCCTGTTGTGGAAGGAGAAGGTTTCTCTGCCATGGGGTTTCTGTCTCAGTACAGCAAAAGCAGCTTATCTACTCAAAGATAAGCTGCCTCTATCCATTTATACGCACTGGGAGATGGAAATGCCAGGATGGCGGATGACCGCAGTTACATCATGCCGCCCATGCCACCCATGCCGCCCATGCCGCCCATGCCGCCCATGCCACCCATGCCACCCATATCGGGAGCACCACCAGCAGGCTTCTTCTCGGGCTTTTCTACCACCAGTGCTTCTGTCGTAAGCACCATACTGGCGATCGAACCAGCATCCTGCAGCGCCGATCGGACAACCTTCGCAGGATCCACAATACCGGCAGCAAACAGGTCTTCGTAAGCATCCGTCAGGGCGTTATACCCGACATTGAAATCCAGGCCACGAACCTTCTCAACCACGACCGATCCTTCCACACCGGAATTATCAGCAATTTGCTTGAGAGGAGCGTCCAGAGAGCGAATTACAATATCTATCCCAATTTTCTCATCGGTCGTCAGCGTGGCTTTGAGTTCTTCCAGCTTCGGAATCAGGTGAATCAGGGTCGTTCCGCCCCCAGCCACAATCCCCTCTTCCACAGCTGCTTTAGTTGCGTTCAGCGCATCTTCAATCCGCAGCTTCCGATCCTTCAGCTCCGTTTCCGTCGCCGCACCCACCTTGATCACGGCCACACCACCAGCCAGCTTGGCCAGCCGCTCCTGCAATTTTTCCTTGTCATACTCGGAGTCGGTCCGATCCAGTTCCTGGCGAATCTGGGCTACCCGTTTTTCCAGGTCAGCTTTCTGCCGCTCACCGGCTTCAGCCACGATCGTCGTAGCATCTTTCGTCATGCTGACTTTGCGGGCACTCCCCAGCATCTCCAGAGAAACTGCATCCAGGCTCAGACCAATGTCCTCAGAAATGACCTGTCCTCCCGTCAGCACGGCAATATCCTGCAGCATGGCCTTGCGACGCTCCCCAAAACCGGGGGCCTTCGCCGCTGCCACACTCAAAACCCCTCGCATCCGGTTCACCACCAGGGTAGCCAGGGCTTCCCCTTCCACATCCTCGGCAATGATCAGCAGTGGTTGACCCGCGCGGGCAATTTTCTCCAGGGTGGGGATCAACTCTTGAATCGACCCAATCTTCTTATCCACGATCAGAATGCGAACGTTTTCGTACTCTACCGTCATCCGTTCTGCATCCGTAACGAAATAGGGGGAGATATAACCCCGATCGATCTGCATCCCTTCCACCAGATCCATCTCCGTCGAAAGGGACTTGGATTCCTCGACAGTAATGACCCCATCCTTACCAACCTTATCCATGGCTTCGGCAATCATGGCTCCGATTTCTTCATCATTGCCAGAAGAAACCGTCGCCACCTGCGCGATCGCCTTGCCTTCAATCGGCTTGGCTACAGCCTTGATCTGATTCGCTAGGTGCGCGATCGCCTTCTCCATGCCTCGCCGTAGACTCACCGGGTTAGACCCAGCCGCCACATTGCGCATCCCCTCCCGAATCATGGCCTGCGCCAGCACGGTAGCCGTTGTTGTGCCATCCCCAGCCAGGTCTTTGGTCTTAGAGGCAACTTCTCGAATCAGCTGGGCCCCAGTATTCTCCAGAGGGTCTTCCAGTTCAATTTCCTTAGCAATTGTGATCCCATCATTGACGATTTGGGGAGCACCATACTTTTTCTCCAGCAGGACATTCCGCCCCTTGGGACCCAGGGTAACTCGGACTGCATCCGCCAGGGCATTCACACCCCGTTCCAGGGCTCTACGTGATTCTTCGTTGAAGACAACAATTTTTGCCATCTATCATGCTCCTAGTTCTCCAACTAGAATTTAGCACTCTCTGATGTCGAGTGCTAAATCAGATCACTGATTTTGTAGATTCCGGGGAGCAGCGGCCCAGAAGCAGATATTCCAGGGCATTGATCAGGCGATCGCTCTCCATCGGTAGGATCTCTTTGCCATGCAGCATCTCCTGCAGCATCTCAAAGTAAACCACTGACCCCACCAGAATCCGGGCGATCGCTTCCGGATCAGGCAGATTCAGTTCCGGATGGGCTGCCAGGTAATGGGCCATCGTCTCAATCCCCGGTTTGGCCAGGTTCTGCACAAAAGTCTGGGCCAGTTGAGGAAACCGGCCCGACTCCCCAATCACCAGGCGGACAAAGGCCAGATGTTCTGGATCCGTCTGCAACTCGTCCAGGGCCTTTTTCGCCAGTTGTCGCAGCAGGAACTGAGGCTCCCCCTGCAGGGGTTGTTCACCATAGACCTGGGCAAACTTTTTCTCAGCTAGGCGTTTGATCAGGGCATTAAATAGCCCTTCCTTATCCTGGAAATGGCTATAGACCGTTGCTTTCGAGACACCGGCAGCACTGGCCACCCGATCCATACTGGTGGCGGCATACCCATGTTTGAGGAATTCCTGCATTGCCCCTATCAACACCTGCTCTGCCTTGTCAGAAGCAGCCTCTGGATTGGGTATCGGGTTGCCCGATCGAGTCATGTCTTGATGGTCTTTAGTCATCACACTATCCCATCTGGAAACAGGGTCCAGGTCTAAATAAAAAGGCCTACACAAAAATTCAAATCACTCCCTCCGCTCATCCGATCGGATGAAGCCCCCTCTAATCTGAACCGTTTAGTTTAGTACTAGCCTAAAAACTAAACTGTCTAGTTCAATTCTAAGCCAATTAGGGGTGTCCCATGACCCATGATGTGACAGATAAGGTTTTGTCTCCCTTCAACTTTGCGCTCCGTCCCTCGATCACCGTGGCTACTCTGGCTGCAATTCTGGTGGGAGGGGGTAGCCTCTATACCATCTGGCAGTTGCGGAGCGCCCAGGGAACAACCCGGAACCCAGTTCAGGTCACAGCCCCGGCACGCACCGTCACAGCCCTGGGCCGATTGGAACCCCAGGGCGAAGTCATCAAGCTCTCTGCCCCAACATCCAGCGAAGGGAACCGGGTCGAGCAACTCCTGGTGCGGGAAGGCGATACCGTCAAAGCGGAGCAGGTGATCGCCGTTCTGGATAGCCGCGATCGGCTGCAGGCATCCCTGGAACAGGCCGAGGAACAGGTGCGGATCGCCGAGGCCAATCTGGCCCGGGTGCGGGCTGGGGCCAAGCGAGGCGAAATTCAGGCCCAGCAAGCCACGATCGCCCGCATCGCCGTCGAACGCAAGGGAGATATCAACGCCCAGATCGCCACCGTTAATCGGCTCCAGGCAGAACTTCGCAATGCTGAAGTCGAGAATACCCGCTACCTAGACCTGTATCGGGAAGGAGCCATTTCCGCATCCCAGCGAGATAGCAAACAATTGGCCCTGCAAACGACCCAGGAACGTCTACAGGAAGCCCAGGCTACCCTGGAGCGCACCCGATTGGCCCAGATCGAGCAACTGAGTGAAGCCCAAGCAACCCTGGACCGGATTGCCGAAGTCCGTCCCGTGGATGTATCTACCTCTGAGGCCGAATTGGGTTATGCCCAGGCCAGTCTGCGACGCGCCGAGGCCAACCTGAAGCAGGCTTATGTGCGATCGCCCCAGGCCGGTCAGGTGCTGAAGATTCACACCCGATCGGGGGAACTGGTCAGCCCAGACGGCATTGTTGAGATCGGCCAGACCCATCGCATGGTGGCCGTCGCCGAAGTATATGAGAGCGATGTCGCCCAGGTGCGTCGGGGGCAACGGGTGCGCGTCACCAGTGACGCCACGACTGGAGAACTGCATGGGACCGTGGAGCGCATTGGCCTCCGGGTACTGCGGCAAAACGTAATCAATACGGATCCCTCAGCCAATGTGGATGCCCGGGTCGTCGAAGTGCGGGTGACGCTGGATGAAGCCTCCAGCCGTAAGGTGGCTGGGTTAACCAATTTGCAAGTCAAGGTGGTGATTGAACAGTGAGTCCCATCCTAGAACGGATTCGTCGCCGTACCCCCCTGGGTTGGCTCCAACTCAACCATCAGAAGGGACGCCTCCTGGTGGCCCTAGCCGGGATTGCCTTTGCCGATGTATTGATTTTCATGCAGTTGGGCTTCCAGGGTGCCCTGTATGACAGCAACACCCGCCTCCACCGCAGCCTGGACACCGATATTGTTTTAATCAGCCCTCAGGCCCGCAACCTGGTGAATATGTCCACCTTTCCCCGGCGTCGGCTCTTCCAGGCCGAGAATGTCTCCGGTGTCGCCTATGCCGATCCCCTCTATACCGCTTTTGCCAACTGGAAAAATCCCCAAACCCACAAGGAAACAGCCATTCTGGTGATTGGTTTTAATCCCAACCGACCAGCGTTCAACCTGCCAGAGGTAAATCGCTACGAGGATGAGATCAAGCTGCCCGATCGGGTGGTCTTCGATCGGGCCTCCCGAGGAGAGTACACTCAGGCCCTCAGCCAACTGGACCAGGGACAGACCGTCACCACGGAGCTGGAACGACGCACCATCTACCTGATTGGCACCTTTAGAGTCGGGGCTTCCTTTGCGACCGATGGCACATTGATGACCAGTGATCAGAACTTCCTGCGGCTGTTCCCACGACGCAAAGCAGAAAGCGTGAGCGTGGGGCTGGTGCGGGTCAAGCCAGGGTTTGATCCTCAACAGGTCGCCACCATTCTGAAACAAACCTTGCCGAACGATGTGTTGGTGTTGACGCTACCAGAATTTGTGGAATTTGAGAAAGAGTACTGGTCCAAGAACACGGCGATCGGCTTTGTGTTTGGCCTCGGTACGGCCATGGGCTTTGTGGTAGGGGTGATCATCGTCTACCAGGTCCTCTCTACCGATGTGAATGCCCACATGGCCGAATACGCCACCTTTAAGGCCATGGGTTTTCGGACGGTCTATCTACTAGGCATCGTGTTTGAGGAGGCGGTCATTCTGGCCATTCTGGGGTTTTTGCCGGGGGTAGGGGCCTCCCTGGGGTTGTATCACCTGACCCGCAATGCCACCAATTTGCCGATCGTGATGACGGTTTTTCGGGCGACGGAAGTACTGGTGCTGACGATCGTCATGTGTCTGATTTCGGGGACGATCGCGACTCGGCGACTGCGATCGGCGGATCCGGCGGAAATTTTTTGACCGGCAACCCATAACCGCGATAAATCATCCAATCCCGATCCAACGGCGATAAATCGCGGTTCTACGAGTACCACACAACATTACAGGATGGGATGGAATATGGTTCGTAATGCTGTTGAATTGACGCCTGATGCTCTGCTGGCGGGTCCGGTTGCGGCGCATCCGGTGATTACGGTGCGTCACCTGGATCATTATTTTGGGCAGGGACAACTGCGGAAACAGGTGCTGTTTAACATCAATCTGGAGATCCAGGCCGGGGAGATTGTGATCATGACGGGGCCTTCCGGGTCGGGCAAGACAACCCTGCTGACCCTGGCGGGGGCGTTACGATCGGCCCAATCCTCTCCCAAAGAGGCTGATCAGCGAGCCAGCTTGCAGGTACTGGGACGAGAATTATGTGGGGCCAATTCAGAACAACTGGTCCAGGCTCGTCGCAATAATGGCTATATCTTCCAGGCTCATAACTTACACAGCAGTTTGACCGCCCTGCAAAATGTGCAGATGGGGCTGGAGGTGCATGGCAAGCTTACGAAATCGGAAGTCAAGCAGCGGGCGACGGAGATGCTACAACTGGTGGGGCTAGGAGAACGCCTGACCTACTACCCTGAGGATCTGTCCGGAGGCCAGAAGCAGCGGGTGGCGATCGCACGAGCACTAGTCAGCCATCCCAAGATTGTCCTCGCAGACGAGCCCACGGCAGCCCTGGACAGCAAGTCAGGTAGGGATGTGGTCAACTTGATGCAACGGCTGGCGAAAGAGCAGGGCTGTACCATTTTGATGGTGACCCATGACAACCGAATTCTGGATATTGCCGATCGCATCGTTCACATGGAGGATGGTCAGTTGGCCACTGCCCATGCTGAGGCGGTGCATTAACAGAGCCCAATTAGCCGGGCATTCAACCCTCAGTTCACCACCTGGCTGCCGTGACTGCGGGGATCGGTCTGTCCCTGTGCACTGACCGGACTGGAAAAGCTGGAGGTCTGGCCACTGGCTTGCGCGTAAGGCAGCGCCTCTCCAGCGACGAGGGCATCTAGATTGGTCGCCAGGATGGGACGGGGTTGCTCTCCGATCGCGCTGGCAATCGCGTCTCCGGCCTGGTTCAAAAACACAAAATGGGGAATGCCATCGACCCGATAACTCAGAATTTCTGGCAACCACTTGCTGTTATCCACATTCAGCATGACGAAGTTGACCCGTTCCCCATAGGTCTGTTTCAGGGTTTCCAGGTCGTCAGCCATCGCCTGACAACTGGTACACCAATCGGCATAGAACTCCATCAGGGTGGGCTTGCCATTTACCAGTGCGGTCTCCAAAGGCACCGCTGCTTTGGCCTGAGTCTCCAGGCTGGCTGTGACCGTTTGTCCCTGAAGCCCCAAGAAGACGGCCAGACTCAAAACTACGGCAACCATGACAATCAGGAAATTGCGCAGCCGGTTGGCCAGAGTAGCCGCTGAGGATTGGGAAGTCGGAGCGGGTGAAACGGTCGATGAATTTTGCGCCATGATAGTGATTAGTTCAGTTGATGAGCCCACCAGAACCACTGTAGCAAGACTGTGAAAAAGCGGGTCACCCTAACCTTCCCCAAACGATCGGTACAAATGCCCGTCACCTATCGACTGGCAAAGGATTTCAACGTCGCCGCCAATATCATCCGCGCCCAGGTTGCCCCCAATCAGATCGGTAAGCTGGTGGTGGAACTTTCTGGAGATATTGACCAATTGGATTCGGCGATCGACTGGATGCGATCGCAGGATATCGGGGTTTCCCTGGCCAGCCGGGAAATCCTGATTGATGAAGATCGCTGTGTTCACTGCGGTCTCTGTACCGGCGTCTGCCCAAGCGAAGCCCTGAGCCTTGATCCCCAGACTTTTCGTCTGAATTTCAATCGCTCCCGCTGCATTGTTTGTGAACAATGCATCCCGACCTGTCCGGTACAGGCCATTTCAACCAATCTTTAAAGCAAAATCTCCAACTTCTTGGAGAAGTTGGAGATCTAGTGCGCCTTAGAGGAGTTGGAGCTTAGAACCCTACTGGCTTGAGGCCAGCTTGGTTTCACTGGCAGGGGGATTCACGCTGACCAGGGTCGATCGGAACATCGGAGTTTTGGTAATCGCATCATTGGAGAGGGTAAACAGGGGATTGGATAGGATACCCGCTAAGGAGGTGGCAACCAGGGACAGCACCAAGCCCACTTGTAGAGGCCGCATACCTGGCAAAGTCCACTGCACGGTAGGATAATTCTTCACTGATTCTGACATTTCCTGGGGTTCCTTCACCACCATCATCTTCACTACTCGAATGTAGTAGTAAATGGAGATCACACTGGTCACCAGGCCCAGCAACACCAGTCCATAGGCTCCTGCCTTCCAACCAGCCCAGAACAGGTAGATTTTGCCAAAGAAGCCTGCCAGGGGGGGAATCCCTCCAAGGGAGAGGAGACAGATACTCAGCACCAGGGTGAGCAAGGGATCCTTTTGATACAGACCGGAGTACTCACTGATCTGGTCAGTCCCAGTCCGCAGAGAAAAGAGAATCACACAGGCAAACCCACCCAAGTTCATGAACAGGTACACAATCAGGTAAAACAACATACTGGCGTAACCCTCTTGGGTGCCTGTAATTAACCCGATCATGACAAAACCAGCTTGGGCGATCGAGGAGTAAGCCAACATCCGCTTCATACTAGTCTGAGCCAGGGCCACCACATTGCCCAGAACCATACTGAGGATGGCCAGAGCCGTGAACACGAACCGCCACTCTTCTGAAAGGGAGGGGAAAGCAGTCACCAGCAGACGAATTGCCAGGGCAAATCCGGCAGCCTTGGAGCCTACAGACAGGAAAGCCACGACCGGGGTGGGCGATCCCTCATAGACGTCAGGGGTCCACTGGTGAAAGGGCACCGCCGCGATCTTAAAGGCGATCCCGGCAATCGCAAACACCAGGGCAATCACCAATCCGATCGAGGGTTCAGCCGTTGTACTGGTTAAGCTGGCCGCGATCGCGCTCAAGCGGGTTTCTCCACCGGATAACCCGTAGAGCAGAGAAATGCCGTAGAGGAAAATAGCTGAACTGGAAGCACCAATCAGCAAATATTTGAGGGCTGCCTCATTGGAACGGGGATCCCGCTTCATGTAACCCGTCAGCAGATAGGAGGCAATACTTAAGGTTTCCAGAGAGACATAAACCATCACGAGTTCGTCTGCCCCAGCCAGAAACATGGCACCGACCGTAGCTGAGAGCAGAATGGTGATAAATTCTCCCAGGGATGTGCCAGACTGCTCCACATAGGTCACGGACATCAAAACTGTCACCGCTGCAGACAGGGCAATGATGCCGCGAAACACCACACTGAGGGCATCACCATTGAACCCCCCCAAGAAGGAGATGGGATTGCCAAGATCCCACTGAAAGTAGAGAGCAACAACCGACAACACTAAACCAGCGATCGTGACATAGGGGGTCCAGCGGGAGGAGGTCCGTCCGACGATCAAGTCCCCAACCAACACCACCAGCAAGGTGATAATCACAATGCCTTCAGGCAGAATGGTGCCGGCATTTAGTTGAGCGGCAAGGCTGGCAAAATCCATAGGTTCAGCTGAATTGAAGAGAAGATGAGTCAAACTCTGTTTATCATACTGGATTCTACCCTGCCCATTCGATCGTGGGTTGAGGATCCGGAACGAATTGAGGCCAGGGGTTTGGAATGATTAGCATAGACCTGCTGCTATTTCTGCACTGAAAAACTTTAACTTTCGTTGAAAACAGCGCATTTGGTAATTATTGGTTATAAGTAGAGATCAGAAGCCTTAACCTGCAAGGTTATTTTTTGTCTGCAAGTTTTTAGTGCTGCGCATGACTAATTCTGCCTCGTGGGGGTCTGGGGCTTCACCCCCTTCTCCCCTCCAAACCGTTTAGTTTGCTTTACGAGTCCATGGCAACCCTCGTCATCGTCGAATCTCCAACCAAAGCTCGCACCATTCGGAACTATCTACCCTCCAACTACCGGGTAGAAGCATCCATGGGGCATGTGCGTGATTTACCTCAGTCCGCCAGCGAGATTCCAGCGGCCATCAAAGGAGAAAAATGGACGCAATTGGGGGTCAACGTTGAGGCCGATTTCGAGCCCCTGTATGTAGTTCCTAAGGACAAAGCCAAGGTGGTCAAGTCCCTCAAGGATGCCCTTAAAGAAGTAGATGAACTGGTCCTGGCTACTGACGAAGACCGGGAAGGGGAAAGTATTAGCTGGCATCTATTGCAGTTACTGAAACCCAAAGTCCCCACCAAACGCATGGTTTTCCATGAGATCACCCAGGAAGCCATTCAGACTGCGCTCCAAAACTGTCGGAATGTAGATGAGCAACTGGTACGAGCCCAGGAAACTCGACGCATTCTCGATCGCCTGGTCGGCTATACCCTCTCTCCCCTGCTCTGGAAAAAAATTGCCTGGGGCCTCTCAGCCGGACGAGTGCAGTCCGTGGCGGTGCGGCTCCTGGTTACACGAGAGCGCCAGCGTCGGGCCTTCCGGAAAGGCTCTTACTGGGATCTGAAAGCAGAGTTAACTAAGGATGATAATCTCTTTGAAGCCAAACTACTGACCCTAGCTGGAGTCCGGCTGGCTAATGGTGGGGATTTTAATGAAGCCACAGGTCAGGTGATCGCTGGTCGGAATGTACGGCTCCTGAACGAAGCGGAAGCCCGGGCCTTACAGGAACGCCTGCAGGATAAAACCTGGCAGGTAGCGGCTCTGGAAGAACGGCCCGTCACCCGCAAACCCTCCGCTCCCTTTACCACCTCAACCCTGCAGCAGGAGTCGAACCGCAAGCTACGCCTGTCGGCACGGGACACCATGCGGGTCGCCCAAAGTCTCTATGAGCAGGGCTACATCACCTACATGCGAACCGATTCAGTCCATCTGTCCCAGCAGGCGATCACGGCTGCCCGGGACTGTGTGGAAGCCATGTATGGAACAGCGTATCTGAGCCCGAAGCCGCGCCAGTACGCCACCAAAAGCAAGGGAGCTCAGGAAGCTCACGAAGCCATTCGCCCAGCCGGGAGTACCTTCCGAACCCCCCAGGAAACAGGCCTGAGTGGCCGGGAACTACAGCTCTATGACTTGATCTGGAAACGGACGGTGGCTTCCCAAATGGCAGAAGCTCGCCAAACCCACATTACCGTGCAACTCCAGGTGGAAGATGCAGAGTTTCGGGCCAGCGGCAAACGGATTGATTTTCCAGGGTTTTTCCGGGCCTATGTGGAAGGGTCTGATGATCCGGATGCTGCGATCGAAAACCAGGAGGTGATCCTGCCCGATTTGCAAGTTGGAGACAGCCCCACCTGTACTGAACTGGCTGCAATCGGCCATGAAACCCAACCCCCGGCCCGCTATACCGAAGCCTCTCTGGTAAAAATGCTGGAGAGCGAGGGCATTGGTCGGCCCAGTACCTATGCCACAATCATTGGCACCATTATCGATCGGGGCTATGCCCAGATGACGAATAACACACTGGTGCCGACCTTCACCGCCTTTGCAGTCACTTCTCTACTGGAGCGCTATTTTCCTGACTTGGTGGATACCAGCTTCACCGCCCGCATGGAACAGACTCTGGATGAAATTTCCACCGGAGAAGCAGCCTGGTTACCCTATCTGCGGAACTTCTATCTGGGGGAAAGCGGGCTAGAAACTCAGGTCAAGGAACAGGAAAGTCAGATCGACCCAGCTGCTGCCCGTACCGTTGAGTTGGCAGATCTGGACGCGAAAGTTCGAATTGGTCGCTTTGGTCCCTACCTGGAGGTAGAAAACGGAGAAGGGTTAGTCAAAGCCTCAATTCCCAAAGATGTCATGCCTGCCGATCTAGATCCAGATCAGGTGGAAACCCTACTCCGGCAGAAAACGGAAGGGCCAGACAAGCTGGGTTTCCATTCCGAGACCGGGGAACCCATTTACATTCTGGTTGGCAGCTATGGGCCTTACGTCCAGTTGGGAGATGCCACGGCAGAAAATCCCAAACCCAAGCGCGCCTCCTTGCCCAAAGGCAAAACCATGGAAGCCCTGACCCTGGAAGAAGCAGAAGGGCTCCTCTCCTTACCCCGGTTGCTGGGGTCCCATCCTGAGAAGGGGGGTAAAATCCAGGCGGGTATGGGCCGCTTTGGACCTTACATTGTCCTGGATCTAGGCAAAGAGGGGAAAGAATATCGATCGCTAAAAGCGGGCGATGATGTAGTGACCATTTCTCTGGAGCGGGCGATCGAACTCCTGAATGAGCCGAAAACAGGTCGCGGGAGCCGTAAAACAGCCAAGCCTCTGCGGGAGTTGGGGGCTCATCCAGCCGATGCAGAGCCTGTTAATGTATATGATGGTCCCTACGGCCCTTACATCAAGCATCAAAAGATAAATGTTTCTTTACCTGAGGGGCAGACGGTAGAATCCCTGACTCTGGAAGCGGCTCTAGAATTGCTGGCAGCCAAATCAAAGACAGCGAAGTCTGGTCGAAAACCTAAGGCAAGCCGCACAGCAACCACCGAACCGGAGACGGACACAACTGCGGCGAAGAAGACTACGACAAAGAAAACTACAACCAAAAAGACTGCAACTAAAACGGCTGCAACTAAAACGGCTGCAACCAAAAAGACTACTGATAAAACCACTAAAACCACAACCACCAGCCGAAAAAAGGCCGCATCGTAGCTGCAATGTTATTAAGGGGATGGGTTTCGGCCTGGGATCGCCGCTTCAATCACCTTATGGGTGGCGATCGGCTTGCGAAATTGGTTCATCATCACAGATTCTTTCCGCCGCCGCAGAAACTCCCGCCGACTGAAACGGCGAATCTTGCGTCGCAGCTTTGCAATATCCCGATCTCCAGGGCCAATCTTCACCTCTTCTCCAGTTCTCAAGAGCATTTCTTCGTTATGGCCCTTCACCCGCACCGCCACGGTCCCCTCCCAGGAGAAAAATGTCGCTGGGGTTTTACCATCTTTGGGCACACTGACGAAAACAGTGGTGCCCCGAATCCCAGCAATGGCAGTGGGAGTGACGATCGTAGCCGGAATTTTCCGGCCCGGTGGCACCCAGGTGAGCATATCTCCTGAAGTCAGATTCAACTCATTCTGAGGGTTGATCGTCAGTACGGAGTTGCGGGCCAGTCGAAATCCCAGGCCATTCTGCAGGGTAATTTCGGCCATTGCCTCTCCCTGAGTCCGAATGGTTTCTCCCATCTGCAATCCCATCCCTTCACGGCCCGCAATCTCCTCCTTAGCCTGTAATTGCCGGACCAGGACTGGCTGTTTCTGAATTTCTGTAATCTGGGCGGTTGGGTCTACCTTGGCTAAAGGCTGGGGAGAACTCACGGCAGACGAAGGAGATTGAGAAACCTCTCCTTCCGAAATAGCAGCACCGCAACTGGCCATTAGGGAGCCAATGGCAATCAACATTAGTCCTCTCAAGAATCTGAAGGTCATACTCATCCCTTGCTAAATCTTCCTTCCGACGCATCAATACCAACTAGACGGGCAATCTGTTTGAAATCACACCGGGACATTTTTCTTACACCGATGCTGCATATAACACTTGTAACCAGGCAATTCCCCGATAAATCGGATCAGAGGGGCTTGCAATCGTTCCTTTCATTTCGTTATGATTAATGGTCTTGGCTAAAATTCTTCGTCACCCATTTCCTCGCCAGAAATAATATCGGCGTTGAGAAATTAAGATTTTGGGAAGATCAGCTTCTGAACAGTCGATCGCGTATGGGCAATAGCTTTACTGGAACTCATTATTATGCGAAGGATTGATTCAGAGCTGGATAGCCAGGTTGGACAGGCCAGTTTCTGTCTGGGTACCTCCATTCCCCTTATTCGATTTAGATTCACGGTTAACAGGACAAAGCTATGGCAAAACGGGTTCAACTAGTCCTTAAGCAGGACATCAGCAAGCTGGGCAGGACAGGCGATGTGGTTGAAGTTGCCCCCGGTTATGCCCGGAATTACTTAATTCCCTCCGGTCTGGCCCTCCGGACAACCCCTGGCATTCTAAAACAGGTCGAACGGCGCAAGGAAGAAGAACGGCAACGGCTTCTGGAGCTAAAAAAAGTGGCAGAAGCTCAAAAAGTCGAGATCGAGAAGATTGGCAAAATCACCATCAGCAAACAGGTGGGGGAAAACGATGCTATTTTTGGTACAGTGACTGAGCGGGAAATCGCTGCGGCTCTCCAGGAAGCTCTGGGGCAGGACGTGGACCGGCGGGAAATCACCCTGCCTGCGATTCATAAATTGGGCTCGTACCAGGCCGAGATTAAGTTACATCCAGAAGTCTCTGTAGAGATTGAAGTTCAGGTTGTGGCGAACTAAAGTCCATCGCCTGAGGCTTGATTCTTCACAATCCAATCGCAGGCTGATCTAAACCCCCGATGAACCCCTACCCCTAGCGTTGATACTTTTGACGGACACTGTTAGTAGGGTGTACTATCTAATTCGGTGTAGATCAGTCTGTGACTTATATTTTTATTAGTACTTATGTACTATAATAGTTGCTACACCGTTTTTCCCTCTTCATCTGGTGTCAGCAGTTATGGTGCAGGAACTGAACTTTCAGGCTGTCAGTGATCGTCTTCCGCCCCAAAATATTGATGCCGAGGAAGCGATTCTCGGCGGTATCTTGCTGGATCCGGAGGCTATGGGTCGGGTTGCTGATCGATTACGCCCGGAAGCCCTCTATATCAACGCCCACCAGCAGATCTATCGGGCCATGCTGGCCCTGCATAGCCAGGGTAGACCCACAGATTTAATGAGTGTCACTGCCTGGCTGCAGGATCATCAACTCCTGGGCAAAGTGGGGGGGCAGGGGCGGCTGGCCCAACTGGTAGAACGCACGATCAGCGCTGTCAACGTAGACCAGTATGCCAGCCTGGTGATGGATAAGTACCTGCGTCGCAAACTGATCCAGGCAGGGCAGGAAGTGGTGCAACTGGGTTATGAAACGGGTACAGACCTAGCTACCGTCTTAGACCAATCCGAACAAAAGGTTTTCAGTATTACCCAAGATCGGCCTTCCCGAGGGCTGATGGCCACTTCCGACATCCTGACCGATACATTTTCGGACATCGAGAATCGCTCCCTGGGGCTGGTCCTGCCTGGGATCGCCTGTGGTTTCTATGATCTGGATGCCATGACTCAGGGATTCCAGCGATCGGACCTAGTGATTGTAGCAGGGCGTCCATCGATGGGAAAAACCAGCTTCGTGCTGAACATTGGCCGTAACATTGCTGCGTTCCATAAGATGCCGGTAGCCGTCTTCAGCCTGGAGATGTCCAAAGAGCAACTGGTTTACCGACTGCTATCGGGGGAATCCCAGGTGGAGAGTGGGCGGCTGCGGGCTGGTCGGATCAGCCAGAACGAATGGGAACCCCTGGGCCATGCCATCAGCAATCTCTCCCAGTTGCCCATATTTATTGACGATACCCCAGATATTACGGTCAATGAAATGCGATCGAAGGCCCGCAAGCTGCAGGCGGAGAGCGGCCAGCCCCTGGGTCTAATTTTGATTGACTACCTCCAGCTCATGGAGGGCAGTGGAGGGGATAACCGGGTCCAGGAACTGTCCAAAGTCACCCGAGGGCTGAAAGGCTTGGCCAGGGAGTTACAGGTACCGATCATTGCCCTGTCCCAACTCAGCCGGGGTGTGGAGTCCAGGACCAACAAGCGCCCCATGATGTCGGATTTGCGGGAATCCGGCAGTATCGAGCAGGACTCAGACCTGATCATGATGATTTATCGGGATGAGTACTACAACCCCGATACCCCCGATCGAGGAATTGCCGAAATCATCATCACCAAACATCGGAATGGCCCCACCGGCACTGTGAAACTGCTGTTCGAGCCCCAATTCACTCGCTTCCGCAACCTAGCCACCCCGAATCGCGGTTAAGAAAATTCAATGTTTTCAGGACGCAGGGCTGCGTCCTGAATTTCCATTCTAATTAACGCCTAACAGCTCCACATCAAAGATCAGGGTCGCATTGGGAGGAATCACACCTCCTGCCCCTTGAGCCCCATAACCCAGATCGGGTGGAATAATCAGTTGGCGGCGACCCCCAACTTTCATCGAGCCGACGCCCTCATCCCAACCTTTGATCACCTGGCCCACGCCAATCTTGAATTGAAAGGGACGGTCCCGATCGCGGGAACTGTCAAACTTTTTGCCATTCTCCAGGGTGCCTGTGTAGTGAACCGTCACCATCTGCCCAGTTTGGGGAGTGGCTCCGGTGCCTTCGACCAGTTCAACATACTGAAGACCGGAGTCAGTCGTAACGGATGTTTGATTGTTTTCCATGGAAACCTGTAGGGGGGTAGCGTCGGCCAGAGTCAGGACGGGTGTTTCTGAAATCGATGGGTCAGGAGCTTGGATTTCGGCGATCGAGACCGAAGGCTGTTCCGCCGCCAGGGCTGAGCCCCGGCTCGTGCTGATTTGGGTCACCACGAGCAGCAGGCAGAAGGCCAGCATGACCCCCAGGCTAATTAAAATATCTCGCAAAATAACTTCCTCCAAAAGGCAGCAGCTATTAATTATTCATCCACGATAGGAGGCAAATGACAAATACCCTCCAACAGGATGTGGGGAAGGGCTATCGCCAGAGGCGATTTTCCAGATCGCGCATCTGCCGTTCCAGGCGATCCAGACGGCCCCGCAATTCATCCATTTCCGACTGACGGGGCACCCCAATATCCTGTAAGACATTGCGGAGTTGACGCTGCATCTGGGTTTCAAAATTCCCCTGTTCCATTTTAAGATGCTCCATCAGATCATCCACAAAGCCCTTGGCTTGTTCAGGGTTGATCTTTCCTTCCCGCACCCACTCATCACTGACCTCGCGCAGTTTCTCTGCTACCAGGGAAGTGGTGCCGATACCAATCATCAGTAGCTGCTGCAGCCAGTTATTATTGTCCATCCTGATTGTCCTGCCAGTTGACTAAAAAGAGACTGAGGGTGAGCGATGCAAGCCACGTTTCGCCGATCGGATTGCCTCCAGCTTACCGCTCTATTCTGGCAAATTTAGCAACAATTGAATCGCCGGATCCCCTGCCCAAATTGTGGTAATCCCACCCTTGAGGCCCGTGGAACAACCCGGACAAACCCTTCAGAATAACCGGACTGAGGGCACAGCACCGGATAGATCACCCCTCCCCAGCAAGACAGGGAGCAGAGTCAAACCTCTCTGCTCCTGCCTCACTCCGACTATGGCCGGGCCGGGGGACCAAACCCGATCGTGGCTGCATAGACAGCCTGATCACCCAATTCGTCCTCAATCCGCAGTAGCCGATTATACTTGGCAACCCGCTCACTGCGGCAGAGAGAGCCAGTCTTAATCTGACCGGCCCGGGTGGCCACTGCCAGATCGGCAATCGTGGTGTCTTCCGTTTCTCCAGATCGGTGGCTGATCACGGATCGGAAAGCATTCCGGGTCGCCAGGTCGATCGTTTCCAGGGTTTCAGTCAGGGAACCAATCTGATTCAACTTGATCAGAATCGAGTTGCCCGCCTTATTTTCAATCCCCCGCTGCAGGCGGGTGGAATTGGTGACGAATAAATCATCCCCCACCAGTTGCACCCGACTCCCCAATTTTTCGGTCAGGAGTTTCCAATGTTCCCAATCTTCTTCATGCAGCCCATCCTCAATGGAGACGATCGGGTACTGATCCACCAGTTGAGCCAAATAGTCAATGAATTCAGGAGCCGAATGAGCCGCACCATCGTAGGTATACTGGCCCTCTTTGTAAAACTCACTGGCCGCCACATCCAAAGCCAGGGCCACTTCTTCACCAGGCTTATAACCCGCCTGATCGATCGCAGCCATCAGCAGGTCAAGGGCCGCCTGATTCGACTCCAGGTTAGGGGCAAAGCCCCCTTCATCTCCAACCCCAGTTAACAATTTCTTATGCTTCAAGACACTACTGAGGGCTGCGAACACCTCCGCACCACAGCGCAGGGCGTCTCGAAAGGTCGATGCGCCGATCGGCAAAATCATAAATTCCTGAAAATCCACGTTGTTATCGGCATGGGCTCCCCCATTGATGACATTCATCATAGGGACTGGCAGAATGTTTGCCAGCGTTCCGCCCAGATAGCGATACAGGGGGATATTCAGAGAAGCAGCGCTGGCCTTAGCCGTTGCCAGAGAAACAGCCAGAATCGCATTGGCCCCCAGACGGTTCTTATTGGCCGTTCCATCCAGATCAATCATGGTCCGATCCACCAGAACCTGATCCAGGGCATCCAGGCCTAACAATTCTGGTGCAATTTCCTCTTCCACATTCCGAACCGCCTTCAGAACACCTTTGCCGTTGTAACGATCGGCGTCTTCATCTCGTAACTCATGGGCTTCAAAGCTACCTGTAGAGGCTCCACTGGGGACCTGTGCCAGCCCTACAACGCCGTTGATCAGATGAACCTCCGCCTCAACAGTAGGTCTGCCACGGGAGTCAAGAATCTCCCGTGCCCGGATGATATCGATCGTGGTGTCTGCACTGTCAATCATTATCCTCTCATCCTGCCGTAGTCGATGAACTGCCTGATTCTACGCCAAGACGGTTAAGGAAGGACTCTAAATCAAGATTAAAATGTCATTGCATACCATCAATCCAGAACGTCCCCACCCTCACAATGCATAAAATACACCCAGGGCAATTGTGGAACAAGGAGTAACGGCGTGAAGCAGATCTGGTTGCAAATCGGGCTGATGGGCATCCTGGGCTGGGTCAGCTTCCACCCATCGGCAGCGGCCCAAAGTCGCCCTGGCGACTCTGTTGCCGATATTGACCCCGCCATGTTGGAGGTTACCTCGGTTTCTGAACTCACTGATGTTCAACCCTCTGACTGGGCCTATCAGGCCCTAGAATCCCTGATCAGGCGCTATGGGGCCTTAACCGGTTACCCCGATCGTCGCTTTCGGGGCAACCGAACGCTATCCCGCGATGAATTTGCTGCCGCCCTTTATGCCTTCCTGCAAAAAATTCAGCAACAGGTGGCCACCGATCGGGGGGCGATCGTCCTGGAGCAGGAGGATATCCTGACCCTCAAACGCCTGCAAGCGCAGTATAAAGTTGCCCTACCAGAACTGGCAAATCGTCTCACCGATCTGGAAACCCGGACCCTTAACCTGCAGGGAAGACAATTCTCACCAACCACAAAACTGCAGGGTCAGGCCATTCTGGCCTTCACCGGGGGGAGCGCTGCCGGAACCACCGTGGTTGCCCGTACCAGATTGGACTGGCTGACCAATTTCACCCCGAAATCCCGTCTGGTGGTGCAACTGGAAACCGGAAACAATGGCCTAGACGCGATCGGGCTGGCTCACCAGGATGGCACCAATCTGCTGGGCACAACCGGATTGCTGGCGGATGGGGGAGGGCTGGACTATACCGCTGTTGGGAGTACGGTCATCCTGCGGCGGCTATCCTACACGTTCATGCCCCTACCTGACCTGGCCATCACCGCAGGCCCCCAGATTTTGCCCCGTGATTTTATCGATCGCAACAGCTACGCCAATAATTCTGCCGTTGATTTCAGCTCCAGTTTCTTCGTCAACAATCCCTTGATTGTCCAGAACCGGATTGATCGGCCAGGTGGTGCAGGAGCAGCATTGGTCTGGAAGCCGAGCCAGAGCCCCTTCACCTTCAGAGCTCTCTATGCGGCAGCCAACGCCAATTTACCCACAGGGAATGGGGGGCTCTTGGGGGGGAATCAGTATCAGGGCAGTGCCGAAGTAGAATATCGGATGCATCCTGCGATCGCGATTCGCCTGCAATATACCAATGCGAACATCGATCAAACCCGCATCAATGCTGGGGGGATCAACGGGGAATGGGCTATGACCCGCAAAATGGGGCTATTCGGTCGCTATGGCTTCGGCACCTATCAGGGTTTCAATAACCTGTTAGGAACGAATCTGGACTTGAGCGTCCAGACTTGGGCGATCGGGGTAGGCTTCCGAGATATTGGGATTCCAGGTACCATTGCCGGAATCGCAATCGGCCAGCCCTTGATCGAAAACCAGCTAGGCAACGCAACCCAGACGAACTATGAGGTGTTCTACAATCTTTTTCTGAGCGACACCGTCAGCCTGACCCCCACCCTGAGCATTGTGACTCATCCGAACAACCGGGCTGGTACAACGATCTGGCAGGGCACTGTGCGGACGGTTTTCTCCTTTTAAGAATCCAGGCCGGTGGCGGACACTTAAAAGAATCAGAATTAAGACCGTCGCATGCAAAATTCCTAAAATAATCGCCCCAGCATCTCCTGACGGGGAGGATTGCGGCGATTTATTCAGATCGTCTTTGTAGTGACAGTAAATACATTCAAACTTGTAACTGTCCCCATGCAAACGAACAAGACCATTTTTTTGACACTTGGGACATTCAAAACCAACATCCGTGGACATACTCGCACTCCCGACCCACTCAAAAAATACGTTCACCGCAGGGCCAGCAACCCTATTTTTTTTCTTCAAGACTATTTAACTTAAACCTTGACCAGGGATCAGGGAATGAGTTTTTCTCTTATCAAGACTTAAAGGATCGTCGCTGAGGGTCACATTTCTACACCGATCGAGGGCCAGGGATCAGTCTGGTAACTGGATCGACTGCAGCAGTTTTTTAGTGATGGGTCGCTTGGCATCGGGAAACACCTGAGCCTGGATGAAGCCCAAACAGGGCGGACTGCTCAAAAATGCCTGGATTTGCTGAGCTTGGTCTAAGGAGTGGCAGGGGAGAAAATAGCAGGTATCATCCAGCAGCATGGGCCGATCGTGAACCGATGTCAGCAACCGAAAGCGAGGCTCGGCATAGAAGCCCGCGATCGCGACCTTGTAGGGAGAAAATGTATAGTCCCCCACCCCAAACATGGAAAAGGCGGGTTTGTTTTGATAAAGTGAGGACTTACGCCTGGCAAAAAAAGCCTGATGGTGCTGCAGATAGCGCCAAAGGCGGGGAGCCTCTTTTTCCAGGTGGGCAGTATCCTGGCCCAATCGGGTTTGAGTCACAATCACAGCCCGTTGACTCCCTGACCTGTCTCGAAACAGATCAGAACTTTTCAACAGGGGGTAGAGATAGGCCGGTTCAATGTCAACCGTTTCGCCCAGTTGATTCTGAAAACGCCCTGGCCCCTTCTGGGTCAATTCCATCACCGGGGCCGCATCATGTTTCACCCCCTGTCGCCAGATTATCCCACTGCGCCCCTCCAGAAAGGAAAATTGCTGGTAGAGTGTCGCATTAGCAATTAACTTTTTGCCTGCCAGGCTCAGCCTAGAGGTTGGGCAATCGATCTCCAGATCGGGATACAGGCCCACCTCATAGCAGGGCGTGGCGGACGTAATCTCCAGGTGAAACAGACAGGCCCCCACCGCCGCACCGAACCAGCGGCGAGCCTCGATCGTGTGGATGGCCCCATTCCCGATCGGCCACTGCCGCTCCCAGGCAATCTGCAGAATGCGCCGGGCCACCGCAGTCTTGCACAACAGGGCGATCGTTGGGCATTGCTCCAGTAGGTCTTCAATCAGTTTGCACCAGACTGCCTCCGCCAGGTCAAAGTTGGAGGCCCCCGTCAGGGCATCAATGCCCCGCAGTCGGCGTAAATTACGCTTGGCTGGCAGGTTAGCACTCCCTAGAGAACCCAAGCGGGCATTCGTCACCCAGGGGGGATTACCCATCACCAGTAAGGGACCAGACGTTTGCCAGGGCAGATGCTGCAGAGGGACATCGAACAGATGCGCCTGCCGTACCCAAATCTGGGTCTGAACCGACTGTTGGGCTAAATACTGCACCTGATCCACATAATCAGTATTAGCCTCAATCGCCCAGATTTCCCTGGGGGGGTCCGTCAGTGCCAGCAACCCCCGGATAAAGTTACCGGTGCCACAGGTCGGTTCTAGCACTCTAGGCCAGCGATCGCCCCGTACCTGCAGGCAGCGCAACACCGCTGTCACCAGATCAGGTGGGGTCGGAAAATCACCGCAGGCCGGAGAGGGTAAAGCCATTTATTTATCTGCGAGGGTGGAGCAACAACGCTGCATCTTCGCGGGTCACAGCTTTAGAGAAGAAAAAGCCCTGACCGTACTCACAGAGAATCGCCCGCAGTTGAATCATTTGCGCTTCGGTTTCCACCCCTTCAGCAGTCACCGTCATACCCAGACTGTGGGCCAGGGTGACGATCGCCCGCACAATCTCCAGGCTATTATCTTCGCTGCCAATGCGACGGACAAACGACTGATCAATTTTGAGGGTGTCTGTCGGAAAGCGATGCAGATAACTGAGGGAGGCATAGCCTGTGCCAAAGTCATCAATCTGGAGTTGCACCCCCAGGGCTTTCAGTTGGCGCAGGGTGGCAATCACAGACTCAGTATTCTCCATCACGACCGTTTCCGTAATCTCCAGTTTCAAGCAGCGAGGATTCAGGTTAGTTTCTGCCAGCACATCCGTCACCTCCTGAACCAATCCTGGCTGGGAAAATTGTCGTCCTGAGAGGTTAACGCTGATCGTCAGGGGGGGCTCAGAGGGAAACTCCCGTTGCCAGCGACAGATCTGATGGCAGGCTTCCCGCAGGACCCAGGCCCCGATCGACACAATCAGCCCTGTCTCTTCCGCCACCGGAATAAACTGCACCGGGGGAATTAGCCCCCGCTGGGGATGTTGCCACCGCACCAGCGCCTCAAACCCCCCAATCTGACCCGTGACCAGGGAGACGATCGGCTGGTAGTAGACCAGAAATTCCTGCCGTTCCACAGCCCAACGCAGATCATTTTGCAGCATCAGGAGCTCGACTGCACGAGCATACATTTCTGTATCAAAGACCTCATGGCGAGCTCGTCCCAGAGATTTGGCCCGATACATGGCAATGTCCGCATCCCGCAGCAGATCCTCCGGGCGATCATACCCCGTCTCACTCAGAGCAATGCCAATGCTGGCTGTGGTAAACACCTCATGCCCATTAATGTTAAAGGGGATTTCCAGAGAAGTATGGATCTTCTCAGCCACCTGGGTCGCTTCATTGACCGAGGCAATATCCTCCAGGAGAATAACAAATTCATCGCCGCCCAGCCGAGCCACCGTATCCCGAGGGTTCAGGCAGGGCTGCACCGTCTGGGCAAACTGGACCAGCAGTTTGTCGCCAATCATGTGCCCCAGGCTGTCATTCACGATTTTGAACCGATCCAGATCCAGGAACAGCACGGCAAACAAATTGCCCGATCGTTTGGAGCGCTCGATCGCCTGTCCCAGACGGTCAATCAACAAGGCCCGATTCGGCAAACCTGTCAGGGTGTCATGCAGGGCATCATGCAGAAGTTGCTCTTCGGCCCGTTTGCGATCGGTAATATCCGTCAGAGAACCCGCCATCCGGGTCGCCTTGCCATCCCGATCCCGTACTGCCAATCCCCGGTTCAGCATCCAGCGATCGCCCCCATCCCGGTGCAACATCCGATGCTCACTCTCAAAATGGAGAACGTTCCCATCCAGGTGTAGGCCAATCTGGGCCTTCAGCCGCTCCAGATCATCGGGATGCACCCGACTGAACCATTCTTCAGGGCTATTGCCCACCTCCCCTTCCTGACAGCCCAGCATGGTTTTCCAGCGCGGACTGAAATAGACCTCATTGGTTCTGAGATTCCAGTCCCATAGACCATCATTGGCCCCCTGAACGGCCAAGGCATACCGTTCCTGGCTTTCCCGCAGGGCCTCCTCCACCTGTTTACGATCGGTAATATCAATGCCGATAAAGACGGCAGCCTGGTCTTGGTAATATTTCTGAGCCACCATCAGGTAGTAACGGGGCACCCCTCGAACATGGGCAATTAACTCGACAGAGCTTTCTTTCAAAGAACTCTCAAAGAACCGATCCAGGAATTCCCCCAGCCCCCCGCTACTTTCCAGGAAGCCAATCTTTTTGCCAATAAAATCTTCCGGCTGCAGATTAAACGTGGCCGCCAGATAGCGATTAATCCCCAGATAGGTGCCATCGGCACTAAACCAGGACACTGCCCCAGGAACGGCATCCAGCACCGCCTGCAACTGATCCTTCGCCTGGTGCAGGGCCTCTTCCGCCCGTTTGCGATCGGTAATATCTCGCCCAAAAACCGCTGCCCCCTTAATCCGGCCTTCTTTCGTGCAAATGGGGTTAAAAGAAATCTCAAAGTCAATCGATCGACGGCTGAAGGGGTAGTTGGCCTCGATCGAAAACCGCTCCCCTTCTAGCACTCGATCGTAATAGCCGCGCCAGCGTGCCTGATATTCCAGGGGTAAGGAAGTCACCAGATTCACCCCTTTGGACGGTCGGGTCTTAAAGGTCGTGAAGAAGAGTTTGCGAAAGTTGGAGTTGAACGTAATCAGTCGGCACTCCACATCGATCGACCAGACGACATCCTGGGTATTTTCAATCAGGGCCAGCAGGTTGGCTTCGCTTTCCTGCAGTGTTTCTGCCGTATGCCGTTTAATCGAGCGCATTTCTGCTTCTCGCAGTTCCCGGTCCACGGTAGGAGCCAGACGGGCTAGGTGCTTTTCCGCCAGGGAATCTGGTGCACCCGCTTTAATCACTGATACGGAATGATCTTCACTGATGTTGCAGGAGACAACCACCACAGGGATATCCAGATCCCGCTGATCCAGCAATTTCAGAATCCGTTTCTCATTCAGATTCGGCATTAAGTAATCCACAATGATCAGGTCCCAGTTTTCCTGATCAAGCGCTGCTGGCACCCCCGTCGCTGTAGCAACCCATCCGTAAGTGGGGGTATAACCGCTGCGTTGCAATTCATCTTGAATCAACGCAAAGTCTGATTTTGAATCTTCAATGACTAGAACACGGAGTAACGTGCTCACCTGAGCCTTCCTCGCTGAAACAATAACTGCCTGACTTTCAGAGGCAGCGGGTCTCACATGCTTACAGGTTATTGTATAACTCGTCCATCCGAGTAACCTGATTAGCCTTTTTCGTCTTGCTCCAGCGGGTGAGTCAGAAAGGGAACGGCCACGAGTTCGCCCTGGATCGGCTCGGCATCTGCCTGGGGCGACAAAACACGCACCTGGAGGCCGCTTCCACCTGCTTTTGTCCGAACATAGGCCAGCCCCAAGGGACCCGTTTCAGTTTGGATCACACTGGTGAGTTTGCCGACCTTATCTTCCTCTACCATCAGAACCGCCCCCGATTCCGCAAAACTGCTCAAACGCACCCCCCAGAGCCGCTGCTTCACACCCTGGTAAGTGTTGAGGCGGGCGATCGTTTCTTGCCCGATATAACAGCCCTTGGTAAAGGAGATGGTGGGCCACAATCCCGCCTCCAGGGGATTGTAGTCTTCCGTCAGTTCCCGGCCTGGCAAGGGTCGTCCCTGCTCAATCCGCAGTTGCTCCCAGACCTGCTCCCCCATCGGCACAGCCCCCGCAGCCTGCAGAGCCTGCCAGAGGATGGCCCCATCGGCGGCTGCCGTCATCAGCGTGTAGCCCGCGATCGCCAGCCCCGTCCCGCTCGCCAGCCGCACCGGCACCCCCGCGATCGTCATCTCCCGGTGGCTGGCTTCCGGCTGTCCGCCCAGCACGGCAATGCCCAATTTTGTCAGGAGATCCTGACTCGCAGGGCCAATCAGGTTAAAGATCGCCATCGTGCCAGTCAGGTCTGTTAAGGTCACCCGATCAGCCCCAAAAATGTATCGATCGAGCCAAGCCATCAGCTTGCCATTCTGCCCTGGTGACACCAGCAGCAGCACCCCATCTGCCAGCACATAGGCCGTGGCTAGGTCAATGGTGCGGGCCGTCGAGGTGACAAAGACCGTCTCACATCCCTGACCGGGCTGAAGCTGGTAGAAATCGTTGGTGCTCTGGTTGTGCAAGTAGCGGATGCGATCGTCACCCCCGACCTGAATGAGCCCCCAGTGGGAGCGATCGTAGAGACTGACCCCGGTTCGGGCACTATCCAGGGCGATCGCATCATTGCCAAAACTGAGGGGCTGACTGGCTGGACCCAATACTGCTCCTGCTGCCACCTGGACTCCTCGTAAATCCTGCATCATACCCAATGACCCATGACTCATCCAACCACCCCCCGGCCCTGTGGGCCACCCCTCCCCAGAGGGGATGAATCCAGTGACTAATGACAGCTTAACCTGGCAACTTGGCAAAAATTGCTTCCACCAAAGACTTCGTTTTGTCATCCAGAATTTGCCAGTCCACCTGGCCCGTTTCATCCATCAGGGTGTGATCAATCTCAACCGGGGCTGACTGGCCTGGGACATAGTTTCGGAAACAGACCTGGTAGCAGAGATCCCAGAGATCGACCACCCACCGATGCCCTTGCTGTTCCAGGCACAATTCATAGCCGGGATGGGGAGCTGGTAAGCGGACCAGGATCTCCTGAATTTCCTCCGTCTGCTCCGGGGTCGCACTGTCCAGACGCTGACGCAACTCCGCCACAGCAGCCTTGATCTCCTCCGTGGTTCCTGGCGGCCAGACCTCCACGGTCTGGTACGTGCCTTTCCAGGTCGAAAGATCCAGTTGCTTGCGAATGTTATCAATGACGCGGATGAAAGCCGGTTGCATCAAAACTTCAGCCTGCTGCCACGCGATCGTATCTCTAAAAACGGGTTGCATAACTGTCTCTAAAAATAGGTTTTATCCCTCTATGTCACCCAGGTTAAAGTTGACATTTTCATAGATATCTAAAACGGTCATTTCAAGGTTAAGAGAAGCAAAAAGCATTGTCTCAGTATCCGCTTCGTAGGCTCGAAATAGCCATGAATTCCCTTCAACCTTTGTATAATGCTCAATCCCAATTTCGTACTGATTAATCAGCACGTATTCCTGAAACTCTGGAATGGAGCGGTAATAACGAAATTTATCAGTCCGATCATAATCTTTGGTGGACTTGGATAAAACCTCAATCATTAAGCAGGGATTCAAAATCGTATCTGTACGTTGATCTTGAAAAACAGGCTGACCTTTAATTAGCAATACATCCGGATAAGTATACTGCCGATATCGAGGAATCCAGAGTCGCAAATCACCGATGTATGGCTTGAACTCTGTCTTGCGAAGCATAAACTTCAAAAAAGCGTAGACATTGCCCGCAATCTGGTTGTGATTGATTGAGCCACCGGTCATTGGCACAATTTCTCCATCTCGGTATTCGTTGCGAAACGCCGCAACGTCTTCTTGCACCAAATATTCTTCTGGAGTGTAATAGCGTTGCTTGGTTTGCATTTCTCACCACTCCACTGGGCAGCTTAGTCCATAGAATATCACTTGGTTTCCATCCAATTTTGGCCCGATCTAATTTCAGCCACCAGGGGAATCGAAAGACTGACGGCCTCTTCCATGGTCTGCTGAATGCGCGGGGCCAGGGTCTCCCACTCCGTCGGGACCATCTCAAACACCAGTTCATCATGGACCTGCAACAACAGGTGGGCCTCATGCTCCGCCAGAATATTCTGCAAACGAACCATGGCAATTTTAATAATATCGGCACTGGAGCCCTGAATCGGTGCATTTGCGGCAGCTCTCAGGAGACCGGCATCATACTGATCGCGGGTCTTGACCTGATCCAGGTTAATGTCCGCCGGATCTCGCCCCCGCAAGCGGCGGATCGCCTCACTCGTGAAGTTGAAATAACGCCGACGCCCCAGAATGGTTTCCACATAGCCCTGGGCGATCGCCTGCCGCTGCATTTGTTGCAGATAGGCAAAGACCCTGGGATAGCGCTGGTTGAAGCGTTCGATAAACACTTTGGCATCTGCTGGGGCCACACCGGATTCCCGAGCAAAACGCTGGGCTCCCATCCCATAGATGACGCCAAAGTTGATGATCTTACCCAGACGCCGTTCCTCACTGGAAATCTCCTCCTTCTCCAGCAACAAACGGGCCGTCAGGGTATGCACATCCTGGTTCTGCTGGTAAGTTTCGAGCAGCACCGGTTCCTGGGACAGATGGGCCAGAATCCGCAGCTCGATCTGGGAGTAGTCAGCCGCCGCCAGAATCCAACTGGGTTCCGGGATAAACGCTTTGCGAATCTGACGGCTGAAGGCCGTGCGAATGGGGATATTCTGCAGGTTGGGATTGGAGGACGAGAGCCGTCCTGTGGCTGTAACCGCCTGGTTGAAATCCGTGTGGACCCGTTGCGTATCTGGACGGACCAACAGGGGCAGGGCATCCACATAGGTAGACTTCAGCTTAGCCAAAGTGCGATATTCCAGTACCGCATCCACAACCGGATGATCCCCCTGCAACTTCTCCAGGGTGGCAGCATCCGTGGAGTAGCCGGTCTTGGTCTTGCGAGATTTGCGTCGATCGAGGCCCAGCTTCTCAAACAACAGTTCTCCTAACTGTTTTGGGGACGCCAGGTTGAAGGTTTCCCCAGCAGACTCATAGGCCCGTTGCTCGATCGCCTGGAGATCCTGCTCCAAGTTTTGGGAAAACTCCCGCAGGTATGCCTGATCAATGCGAATGCCGCAGTACTCCATCTCGGCCAGAACTGACTCCAGGGGTTGCTCCACCTCCAGCAACAGACGATGGATCGACGGTACGGCATCCAAATCGGCCCGCAACTTCGGCACCAGATGGAAGGTACAGTAGACATCCATACCGCAATAGTTGGCCACTGCCGGAATGGTCAGATCGGCGATCGTCTTCCCTTTCGGCACCAGATCTTCGTAGCTCGTGCCACTAAACCCCAGATAACGCAGACTCAGGTCACTCAGATTATGGCTTCCCTCCGGATTCAGCACATAACTGGCCAGCATCGTGTCAAAACAGACCCCAGCTATGTGAATTCCCTGGCAGCGCAACACCAGACGATCGAACTTGGCATTTTGCAACACTTTGGGATAATCGGCGCTCTCCAGAATGGGGCGCAGGCTGTCCAGAACCAGAGCCTGATCCAACATGGAACCCTGACGATGCCCCAGGGGAATGTAGGCCAGGTCAGAAAGCGCCGGTCCCCAACAACAGCCGATGCCCACCAGATCGGCATCACGAGGTTCCAGGGCCGTGGTTTCCGTGTCCCAGGCCACAGGCTGAGCCCGATCGGTATGGGTGCGGAGCCGGTTGATCAGGTCCGTCAGCTTGGCCGGAGTATCAATGATCTGGGGTGCGATCGCCACCACGGGAACCACCTCGGCGGCATCCGTTTCCTCAGCACTGAAAAACCACAGATCCTCGCTTTCGGGGATAACAGCGGCCTGATTGGGCTGGATCACAGCAGCTTCGGTTGGGCCTGCAGCGACATCTTCCGCCGGACCTTCGATCGTCCCCCCCAGCAGGTGCTGCCAACGACCCACCTGTTTCAGGAAGGAGCGCAGTTCCAGTTTTTCTAACCAGGGCGTGATGGCGGCCTGATCAAACCCCTGCAATCGGTAATTCTCTAGCTCCATTTCCAGAGGCACATTCAGAAAAATCTGAGCCATGTACTGGGAATGGCGCGCCGCATCCTTTCCAGCCTCCAATTTTTGCTTCACCGCCCCTTTGATCTGATCCAGGGAAGCATAGATCTGCTCCAGAGAGCCATAGGTCTGCAACAACTGCACGGCAGTCTTGGCCCCAATACCCTTTACACCAGGGATATTGTCAGAGGCATCTCCACACAACGCCTTGTAGTCCACCACCTGAGCCGGAAGCACCCCCAGTTTGGCCTGCACCCGATCGGCATCATATTCTATGGGGCCGGTCGTAGTTCTTTGACCATAGACTGCCCCACTCAGATGCAAGACGGTGATACCCAGATTCAAAGCAATCAATTGAAACAAGTCCTGATCGCCACTCAGAATCCTGACCTGGCATCCCTGAGTTCCCGCCCGTCGGGCCAGCGTGCCAATGATGTCATCGGCTTCGTACCCGGCCACGGTAACCACGGCCAGATTCAGACTCTGTAAAACGGCCTGGAGGTTTTCCAGATCGGGTAAAAAATCCTCTGGAGTTTCTGGTCGCCCCTCCTTGTAGGTTTCATCCACTTCATGGCGGAAGGTGGGTTCCCCCCGATCGAAGGCGATCGCCAGATGGGTGGGTTTTTCTGCCTCGACCATCTCAAACAGTGCTTTGAGAAATCCAAAGCTGACACTGGTTGGAATTCCCGTTTTGGTGCGCAGGCCCCCATCCCGACCCTTGGCATAGGCATAGTAGGAGCGAAACGCCAGGGAATGCCCATCCACCAGCAGGAATTTGGGTTGCCCATCAAGAGCCATCAAAAATCTCCAGTACCTGTCTACAGAAAGACTTTAGCTCATGAGCGGCTTCCTCTGCCGGACAGGTTTTTCCCTCAAAATCCCATTGGCCAATCGTCGAGAGTTGCCATTGCTTGCCGGTATGGTCAAACCCGGCTAGTTCAACCCCAATCGCTCGGCACTCCTCAGGATGCACCGGATCATCAGCCAGACGAATCTGCACCAAAATACTCCGGCTCTGAAACCGCCGCGATCGGCCAGGGAAATGAAAGCCGATGTCGATCGAATCAGGATCGACCAGATCCCGTGTATCAGGATCATTCATCCAGGGCTTTAAATCAGAACGAACATCTTGAAATTTGGCCTTAAATAGCCCCACAACGCTAGCAATCTTACTGGCAGCTCGAAGGTTTGTCGCCTGTTCAGCAGCATTCACTCGCAGGACTCCTATCGGATGAAATTTTATGATAGCGATCGGTTCCAGGCCGACGCAAGCCAACCAGGAAAGGTCACTCTAAGGCCACTTCCAATTAACCTTATTTCAGCAGGGCTGGAAGTAGTCAGCAATACGACTCACACCCTAACGGCAATCTGCGTTTAAAGGCTCCACATCAAATTGCCTTTCCTCACTCCAGGCCGTCCACTGGCCATTGACTTTAGCCCTGACCTTCCAACGCCATCCGAGGCGATTGCGATCGATGATGTAACTGCCGGACTGTTTATCGATATACTCCGGAAGACGAATATTGGCATTATTGATCACTGGACTGGTCGCATTGGATCCTTTCACATACAAGTGATAGGCGGTGGCATTCGGCACTGGCGACCAGATAAAAGTCCAGTAAATTCCACTCCGCAGGTTTTGGCAACCATTGTCTAACACATCTCCGATGTCTGGAAACAGCAGCCTGGGGGGAGGGGTAAAACTGCTGGGCTGGGCCAAGACCATGGGACTGAACAACAATACCGCCCAAAATCCGTAACAGAACTTGCTCATATCGATTTTTCTCCTCACAGTATTGGGACCTGGCCAGATGAATCAGGCCAGCGGATCGATCAGTTTGCTTCACCAATCAGGATGAACCCAGCCCAGGCTTTCGGATCGGGATAGTCTTTCATCGTGGCCAGCATCGCCTGCCGTAACGCCTGCGCCTTATCCGGTTGGGTCTGCAAGTTCCGGTAGAAGCGGGTCATCAACTCCGCTGTGGGGCCATCTGGAACTTTCCAGAGGGAGACCACCACCGTGGGCACCCCAGCAGCCAGCAGCGATCGGGACAATCCAATCACCCCTTCGCCGGTAATGATCCCCCCACCGGTATCACAGGCACTCAGCACCACCAGTTCAGCCTGCAGCTTCAGATCAAAGATTTCATCCGCAGTGAGCAAGCCGCTGTCCTGTCCCTGGGAAGCCAGGGCTATCACACCAGGAATGCCAGAGGCTGTCGTCTCATAGAGCAAGCCATGGGTGGCCAGGTGAATGATGCGAGCCTGAGACAGGCGCTGGAGCACAGCCTTTTTAGTCGCCTGTGCCCCTAACAGCGGGGGGGTTTGCAACAGTTTGCCGATCGCGATCGCCTCTTTTTCGGCCCCTGGTAGCTGGGTCAACTGTTGGGCTGCCGTATTGGGCGTCAGGACCACTTTCGGCATGGTGGGATTGCCCACGATCAGCACATCCCCCTGGAAGGACTGGGCCTGATTGCGGCGCAATTGTTCCGTCAGGGTCAGCACCTGAATGGAGGGGGCTATGATCAGGGTATGGCGCTGAATCAAATAGGTCCCGGCGGGATCCTGTAACGCGGCAAAGGGCACCAGGAACAGATCCCCCTGGGGAATCACAATCACCCGGTCCTGGGGATTGGACGGCAGCAGATCCGCGATCGGCGCAATCAACCATCGATGCAACTGTTGCAAATCCGGCTGCTGGATCTGGGGGAACGGTTCGTTCCCGATCGCGGGACTCTCCTGAAACTGCGCTCCCCGGTTCCTGACGCCGATCGCGATCTGACCCTGGGCCACCAGACGCGCCAGGGAGGTCCTCTGCTGCGCCAAGGGTTTCAGGTCCATCCGACGGACCGTAATCTTCCCCGTGGGTTGCACCACATAAATCACCAGGTCCGTTGGCGGAGCAGGCTGCAAATTCGCCTCCAGATCAGGCTGCAGGATGGAGTATTGCACCAGAGTAGCCTGACGGGTTTTGGCCACCTGCTGCATGCGGCTCACATCCAGGGGGGGATCCAGGGGAGTGCCTGACAGGAGTTGTCCATAGTAAGAGAGCGCCAGGGAGAGGTCTACCAGCCCCTGATCCGGGTCCGGGACAAATTCTCGAACCACCTGCGTTCCCTGCGCCATCTTACAGACCCCATTCAGACAAATTTTATGGATGGTAGGCTGCCGTCGCTCCCGCCAGGTTCCTTTCAAAGGCTGGCATATCCCATTACGACAGGTTTGCCCCCCGACTCCCCGGCTGCCTGTTGGGGCAGCAGCAGTCTGCCGAGCCGGTTGCTGTTGCATCACCGCTAACCACTTGCGCCGATTCAGTAAGTTAGCCAGGGCACGGGCCCGCTTCTGCTCCGACACTTCCAGGGCCTGCTCTGGGTTGCCAGATGTCACTAGGAGCAGTTCCAGAATGTCGCTGCTTCCCCCGGACCCGATCGCCGTTGTCAAGGAGTCAATCCTACTGGAGGCAAAGCCCCCAAAAGGTAAGGAGGGCATGGCATTGGCAAAGTTCAACCATTGCTGCAGCACGGTCTGGGCTTCTGCCAGCCGCCCTGCCTTGTAGAGGGCATAGCCCAACTGGGGAGATGCCGCTGGTGGCTGGACTGGCTTCAAGCCAGGGAATGATCCGGTGGGCACAGTAAACTGCTGCCAGCGCTGATTAGCTTGCACTTCTTTCTGGAAATACTCGATCGCCTGGGGATACTTTTGCTGCCGCAAGGCAATTATGCCCAATCCGCTCCAAACCACAGTCTCACGCCAGGGAGCCAAGGCATCCGTCAGCCCCTGATTAGCCGTCAGACTTTGTTGATAGGACTGGATAGCCTGGGCGGAGTCCCCTGCTGCACCATAGGCATCTCCCAAAACCTTCAAAGCATAGGCTTCTTCACTGCGGTTACCTCCCGGCTGACGGGCGCGGGCCAGACGCTGCTGGGCTCCCTCGATCGCTCTGGCCGTCTCCTGGCGCAACAACAGCAGCATCTGCAACTGGGTAAATGCCTCCACTTCACCGGGACGGTCTTTCAATTCCTGGTACAGAGCCAGGGCGCGCTCCAGCTTCTGGGGTGAGGGCAAGGATTTCCGATCTGCCCGGTAGGGGTTCATGTACCATTGCCAGAGTTCCGCCACCCCTGCCTGCAACAGGCGATCGGCCTCGGCTTTCCGATCGGTCATCGACTGCGCCTGGGCGGGAAACGAAAGTCCCAGATCAGGGATGGAAGCACTATGCAGCAAGAAGCTACAGCCCAACACCGCCATCAGATAGGACGAGAGACAACGCAGACGCATCCAGACATTCTCCCCAGAAGAAAACCACTTGCTAACAGTCTAGCCCCTGGCCCATCCAGCGTCAGGCGCAGCATCCAGGTTATAATTGCTACCCAAATCCCAGAACTCACCAGGCAGGGGGATGTAAAATCTGAAGGACGGGTCACTGCAGCGACTGCTAATCTTGGGAAAAGAGCAGTTAGTTTCACTACGATCGCACTGCCCATTCTCTCCACAGGCGTCGATAAAACGCCCCCGGTCAGCCAGCTCACCCTATTTCAGTTCTACTCAGAGTGGTCATGAATACGTCTTGCCATATCATCGTTGAAGGAAATCCTGCTATCATTTTCGCCAGTCGTAACGGCAGCCCAGCCAGGGTCATGCCTGTTCTAGAGCCTTTTTTAGAGAAGTTCTGGCAGGAGCGGGATAGCTCTGGAGAAACCCACGATACCCCTGAATGCCTGGTGGCTCAAATTATTGTTCGGTTCGGGTTTGAGAGCTGTGAAGATGACTTTTCTAACCTCAAAGTTGGCGTAGGGTTTAAAGCCAAGGCAGACTACCTGTACTGGATTGGGGAAGACCGATCGCTAACTGTCTGGGTGCCAGACATTGAATATCGCGGCAATCCGAAATCGGGTCTAGGGGGCTGTCGCCTCTGGACGAAAGATGCGATCGTAGATCGGAATCTAGTCAGCTCCTGTGCCTATCCCCGGGAAAGCAATCATCCCTAGTGGGTCATTGGCCTGAATTGTGGCCATTACTGGCCTCACCCTAAATCCCTCTCCCTCTGGGCGAGGGACTTCAATCAGGCTCTCTTTCTCCCCTGAGGAGCAGGGATGAGGGTAGTAATGACGATGTTTCGGCCAAATGCCCCCCTAGGTGCAGGTGATCCCGTCAGGGCACAAAGGGCTTCACCACGATCTCGGTAGAAGCCTGTATGGCCCAAAATCGTAAGACTGCGATATGACAGAGACACAGCAGCCGCAGGCGGTTAATCCAGGGGGTGCGATGGCGGGCGATCCAGATCACCAGGATCACCCCATTCAGCACCACAGAATCCAGGAGAAAAATAAGATCCCAACTGTTCTGGCAGATCAGGCGGGTGGCATACATTCCGGAACTGGTCCCCGTAAACCAGACCTGGGCTCCCAGGAAGGCCACAAAATAGCTCCCTTCCCCGATCAGCAGAATGGGCAGGATGGACCAGCGGATCAGTGATTGCATGCCCCTGTCCTCCTAATCAAACAACCAGTCGCCGCGACGGGTGGGTTCCACTAGCAGAAACCCGATCAGCAACCTACAGACCAGACAGTGCATCCCCCAGTAGGCAATTGCCATACTAATTCAACCAGGGGCGGCTGGCCCTCTCCAGATTTTCCAGTTCCTCAGCAGTCATTTTCCACTTCAGGCATCCCAGATTCTGACGCACCTGCTCTGCCGTTTTTATCCCAACGATCGGAATCACGTTCCCCTGGGCGATCAGCCAGTTGAGAGCCACCTGAGCGGGGGTTTTCCCATAGAGGTCGGCGATCTGCCGCAACAACCGGGTCACGGGGGCAATCTTGTCCATCCCTTCCCGACCAAACCGGGTATCAAACTGACGAGCCCCTGCTGGAGGCTTGGAATAGGCCGTATACTTGCCGGTCAATAATCCCTGGGCTAGAGGGCTGTAGGCCAGGATCGTCACCCCCAGATCGCGGGCTGCCGCGATCGTGCCCTGGCTCTCCACCTGACGACTGAGCAGGGAATACCGGACCTGGTTGGAGGCCAAGCGCACTCCCCGATCGGCCAGAATTTGGTGAGCTTCCCGCATCTGAGCAGCGGAATAATTGCTCACTCCCACTGCGATCGTGCGCCCCAACTTCACCTCATCGGCTAGGGCATTCATCAGGGTTTTCTGACTTGTCAGAAACGCAAAGGGCCAGTGGATCTGATAGAGCAGAATCTGTTTGGCCTGCAATCGCTCCAGACTTTTGCTCAGGGCGATTTTGACGGCCTGCCCTGAGAGTCGCCAGGGCAGGGGACCATACTTGGTGGCAATTTGTACCGTGGCTCCTGTCTCCTTGACAAACTGCCCCAGCAACTGTTCCGAGGTGCCTGGACCATAGACTTCAGCCGTATCAAAGAAGGTCAACCCGGCATGAACAGCTGCATCAAAAGCCTGCCTGACTTCGGCAGCCCCATAGTCTTTGCCGTAACTCCAAAATAACTTGTCTCCCCAAGCCCAGGTTCCTAAGCAGAGCGCAGGTACAGTCGGGCCATTGGCCCCCAGCGTTGTGGTTTGCATCACAGAGCTTCCTGACGAATTGACATTTTCAGTGTAGCCTCCGACCCGCCAGACAGGTCCTTCCTGGCACAACGGTTGACGAACACTCCTGTCAAAAAGCCCAAAAGTGAAAAAGAGGCCATTTTGGACCTCTTCCACAGCTAATTGTCGCTCGGAAATAGAGAATTTTATGCCAAACCAGTATTCGCACCAGGACGACCGGTAGCCAGCTCAACCTTAACAATCTTGCCGCCCATTTTCATGATCCGCTGCTGCTCACGAAACCAGTTTTCGAAGGGAACCAGCTTGGTGAAGTAGGTATTCTGCAGTTCACGCTGGGTGCGGATGCGAGTTTGACTTGGAACACAAGCAGTAATCTTAAACATGCGCATGGCTAATCTCTCCCAAACTGAGCCAGAAAAATGACAAGGATCTCAACGGATTAACTTAATAATGATTCCAAAGCCTGGAACATCTCAGTCACTGCCAGATTATTGAAACCAATCTAGTCATGAAACAAGTCATGAGACAAGCCTGCAATAATATGGCACTCACTCAAGACATCCCAGGCTTCAGACTTAACAGTTTTGAGCCCTAAGCATCACGTTTGGTCAATTAGACCAACCCTCAGCCCCAGAACCCATAACTCGCAGATCTAGCTCAAGCCAGAGCAGATGTAGTCGAGGTAAACACCCATTTCCTTACCAGCATCAGCGCCTACCAAGCTGGCAGTCACTTCTTTGATGGCTTGGATAGCCTGGACAGTAGCACCAACGGGTACACCCAGGGAGTTGTAGGTCTCTTTCAGACCGTTCAGAACCCGCTCATCCAGGATGGAGGGGTCGCCAGCCAGCATGGCATAGGTGGCATAACGGAGGTAGTAGTCCAAGTCGCGGATGCAAGCAGCATAGCGACGGGTGGTGTACATGTTGCCACCGGGACGGGTGATGTCAGAGTACAGCAGGGACTTAGCCACAGCTTCTTTAACGATCGCAGCCGCGTTAGCGCTGATCGCGGTAGCTGCACGAACCCGCAGTTCACCAGTGGAGAAATAAGCTTTCAGCTTATCTAAAGCGGAGGAGTCTAAATACTTACCTTGAACGTCAGATGAATTGATAACAGCAGTGATTGCGTCTTGCATGTTTTTACTTCCTTAAAGTTATGTAGTCTGGATTGTTGACCTTGAGGCAGGTTAACACCCTACTGCATTGCACCAATGACGTAGTCGAAGTAGGAGCCAGCTTCAGCAGCATCTTCACCAGACAGCAGGGAAGAAGCCACGCTCTTCATAGCCCGAACGCCTTCAACGATAGCGTCGATGGGGGTACCCAGGGATTTGTACATTTCACGAACACCCACGATACCGATTTCTTCGATCGGGGTCACGTCGCCAGCCACAACACCGTAGGTCACGAGACGCAGGTAGTAGTCCAGGTCACGCAGACAGGTTGCAGTCATTTCTTCACCGTAAGCGTTGCCACCGGGGGAAACCACATCAGGGCGCTTCTGGAACAGTTGGTCACCAGCTTGCTTCACGATGCGCTCACGAGACTCGGTCAGAACCTGAGCAATCCGAAGACGGCGCTCACCGGTAGAAACGAAGCCTTTGATCCGGTCCAGTTCGCCTGGGCTCAGATAACGAGCTTCAGCATCAGCATTCACGATTGATTTCGTGACGATACTCATTGATCAGTTCCTCCAAGATGTAAAACCGGGGTATTTATACCCCCTCTGATTTTTGGAAAAGAGGTTCAGGGCAGAGTATTCTCAGCCACCCACCGGAATCATTTTCCGGCATTGAGTTCACACTCTAAGGTTCTTCTTAATAGTTTTTAATACTAAGCCTCTTCCGTCTCATCTTCACCCAGGGGTGCAGGGACGAGCTGACGATCGAGGGCTCGCTGGCCTCCCCACTTCGCCACAATCTTGTCATCATACTCATCGGCAAATTTGATCACGGTAATAACCGAGGTTTTCAGCTCTTGCTTATCGCAGGTGGAACCCACAAGACTGTGCTCAAACATGACATCATCCTGGCTGTCAATCGAGAATCTGCCGAAGTAGAGACTGTCATTCTCTCGCAGCAAGTAGTACATCAAGTCAGGCGTAATTTCAATATTGGTAACCACACAGGCCTGGGTGACCACGATCGCCTCCGTTTCCCCCCAGGGAACAACTTCTGTAAATGCCGAAGCTGAACCAAAGTTAACGGTAAACAACGGTTCTCGATCGTTCATCGTCAGGATGGCATCTTGAAACAGTTCTTCCATCCAGGGCTTGATTTTCTCATAGCAAGATTTTTGCACTGGTGTCACAAATTCCATGGGGTTGCTCCTTAATCCTGGGCTGTTTAGATGGTACTCCAAGCCAACTCTTGCGGATATTGCATACAATCCAGATCTACTCCGGTTTCAGCCAATAATGACCGGAAAAATAATGGGAACCCAAAGATCTACCCGCCACTCCTCATCCTTATGGGTTACTGAGAACTATGCTGAAACCAACCATACCCGTCCTCATCGCCAGTTTAGTCGGGCTATCCTGTTGCACGACAGCAGCTCTGGCGTCCATCTCCACTCCCTTTGGCGACTATCCAGACACCACTCCTCAAGAGGCTGAAAACCTTCTCTGCTACATGCGACTCAGCAATGGCACCGCCTTAAATTTGTCCAGTCTGTGTGGTAATCAGCAACTCCTGACGATGCCGGTCCAGGAGTTACCGGTTTCAGAGGTCTCCCCCCAAAACTCCGCCGAGACGCAAGAGCCTGATGTCGCTGTTGTTCAGCTCGGACGCTCCGGCAACAGCATTGTTGGCCGGGTGCAAAACAATACCGGCAGAACCGCTAAGTCCATCATCGTGAACTATCAGATCGTCGGGGCCGATAACAAAATCACCACCGGATTTGCGATCGTTCAACCGGTCAATCTGGCCCCTGGTCAATCCGGTCAATTCCGGGGAGAAGGGAGCAGTGCAGGCAAGGTTAAAATAACGTCAGTAGACTGGGACTGATAGGGCTGAGACGGAGACATAGGGAATGCACAGGCTTCTGACAGGCCCCTTGAGTGTTGAACAGATGACGGTTCCAATCATGGATTTGCCCCAGACCTGGCAGGGGGCCAGAGTTGTTCAACTCTCCGACTTTCACTACGACGGTGTGCGTCTCTCGGAATCCTTGCTGGCAGAGGCCATTGCAGCCACTAATGCAATGAAGCCCCTTCTGGTCTTCCTGACCGGAGACTTCGTGACAGATTTACCCAACCCGATCCACCTGCTGATCCAACGGCTCAAGCTGCTTCAGAGCCAGCTTGGAATCTATGCCGTGTTAGGCAACCATGACCTGTACTATCCCCGATCGCGGCGGGAAATTACCACAGCCCTACAAAGTATCGGCATCACAGTGCTCTGGAACGACATTGCCTATCCAGGGTCGGGTGAGCTCGCGATCGTGGGGTTAGCAGATTTCTGGTCCCCAGAGTTTGATCCTGCACCCGTCTTCGATCGACTGCCATCGCACCTGCCTCGGATCGTCCTGTCCCACAATCCGGATAGCGCCATGAAACTGAAACGCTGGCGGGTTGACCTGCAACTCTCTGGCCATACCCATGGGGGTCAGATCGTCTTGCCTGGTATGCAACCATTACCGGCTTATGCCACTTCTGTCATGGATCTGTTTCCCAAAGATCTGCGACACTGGCTACCCTGCATCCAGATCTCTGGGAAGAAGGTCATTCATCACTGGGAATGGTCCCAGGGCTTTCATCAGATTGGCTCTAACACCCTGTATGTAAATCGCGGCCTGGGCACCTACTATCCAGGCCGTTTATTTTGTCCCCCTGAAGTCACCGTCCTGACTCTGGTCAAGCAGGAGCAACAAATCGCACAGACTGGCTGAGCGGCTTGTCCTGAGCCGGTCGAAGGGAGCCGTCCACCTAATGTCACCGCCCAGAGATCGAGGGGATCAGGGCTTAAGCCATCACCATGCCTCCATCGACATTCATCACCTGCCCGGTGATATAGGCTGCAGCAGGATCAGCCGCCAGAAAGCGGATCAGACCCGCCACTTCCTCTGGTTGGCCATAGCGTCCCAGGGGAATGAATTGGAGAATGCCCTCTGCTTTCAAATCATGGGTCATGTCCGTCGCAATAAAGCCGGGAGCAACTGCATTCACGGTGATCCCCCGGCTGGCTAGCTCCTTAGCCACCGTTTTCGTAAACCCAATCACACCCGCTTTAGCCGCACTATAATTCGCTTGGCCCGGATTCCCCATTAACCCTGCCACTGAGGTGATATTCACAATACGACCGGAACGCTGTTTTAGCATCACTTTACTGACCGCACGGGTACAGAAAAACACACCTGTCAGGTTCAGATTAATCACAGCCTGCCAATCTTCCGTCTTCATCCTCAGGAGTAGGGTATCTCGTGTGATCCCAGCATTGTTAACCAGCACATCAATCCGTCCCCATTGCTGCATCGTTGCCTCCACCAGAGCTTCGACCTGCTCCAGTTGCGAGACATCCGCCTGCAGGGCGATCGCCTCTCCCCCGGCTGCTGCAATCTCAGCTACCAGCTTTTCCGCTGCCTCACCGGAACTGGCGTAGTTCACGACCACCTTTGCGCCTTCTGTGGCCAGAGCCAGGGCCACAGCCCGACCGATCCCACGGGAGGCTCCCGTCACGATCGCCACCTGTCCCCGTAGATGCTGCAGGGCTTCTGGTAATACTTCCATCAATATCATCCTCTTTGCTTCAACGACTGAATTCTATTTGCCTGGACCTTGGGGTTCCGCCCCATATTTCTATCCAGGCATTGCAAGCAATGCTTCTGGTAAGAGCATGGGCATCCGATCCATCATAAAAAAAGACGCACCTGACTAGATCATCGGTGCGCCTGAGGGAGCTTAAACTGTGTCAACTTGGAGAGAAAACCTCACAGGTCAGAAGGATGCTGACAGGGACTCAACCCTTACAAGTCTGAAAGTGGATTTTCTTCATTAATCTTAACAATTTACATAAAGTTTTACAACAATTCAGATTCCAGGCACAGGTTGCGCATAAATGCCCAGATGGTTGGCAACCGCTCGCTGGCGTAAGGGAATTCGGGTATGAATAGGAGCGTTCAGCAGGCGTGGACCGCTGATCTCAGCCACCACCAGAGTCGTTGAGCCCCCTCCATCCAAATTCATCGCCATGTCACACCCCTTTCCCCTAGCCAGTTCAGAGAGTTCAGACAATTTCAACCCTTCGCTATAGAAAGGCTGCCGTCCATCTACCAGAAACAGGTGAAGAACATATCCGGTAATATCAACACAAGCAAAGGTTCTGGGTTCCACATAGTGATCCCGGGGAGCGATCGGGACGCCTCGCTCCAATAACATAAAGTTCCCAGACAAAGCTTGCACCGTCTCTGGGCTGCAGTATACCCGACGGATCTCGGCCCGATTGTCAGACCGAATACATAAGACGGGCTCCTTGGTTCCAGGCTCAGCGTAGGGGATGCCATTAGACATAGCCAGACCGATAACCCGAACAGGATCACCACTATGAGGGTAGTAATCGAGCGGGGTATGGGAGTAAAACGGACGGAAATAGCCCCCATTGATCGCTAATTGCAACCCATAGCGCTGCAGAAACTCAGTCGTGGTCTGGGCCAGCACTTCCCCTCCCTGGGCCGGATCTCCTGGCGTCACCAGAACTTTCAGACCTGGAACTTTTAAATCAAGGGTGACCACATGAATCACGACCGGACGAGGGGTCGTGAGAATCTCACGGGCATAGATGACCCCCTGGAAAATCTGGCGAACCAGCGGTGTTCGGGGGGGACGCTGCCAGCAGAGCCCGAGGTAAGCCAGCAGCAGCAAGGTCAATAGCCCCAGACCCCCGATCGCAAACCCCCGCAACAGAGGGCGGACCAAGGCTCCAGTTGCCCACCTCAGGAGTCTACGCTTCGTAGACCGTTTCATCCTCTTTCCGCCATGCCGGATCCACAATACAGATGAACAGGAGGGGCTCGTCTCCCAGGTTGTGAATGAATTGTTTGGCCTGAGGTGGAATGTAAACCGCATCCCCAGGTTCCAGCACCTGCACCTCCCCGTCAATATGCATCTCGCCCGTACCACTGAGGATGTAGTAAACCTCGGAAGTGGTCAGGGCGTGGGGTGTAGACGTTTGGCCCCCTGGGACGATCGCCTGGGCCAGACTGTAGCGCAGGTCGATCGGCTGTTTATCTGGATGCAACAGCTCTCGCAGCAGGGTCCCATCCCCCGCTACAAATTCAGGACAATCGTTCAGCTTGCGAACCAGCATAGTAAAGACTTGTTTCAGGTTGATAATCGAGGCAGCCGATCGCCGCTTCAGAGAGGGCAGTCGTTGGATGGACCGTGCACTTCAGACGATAATCACGGGTAAAAAACTGACAGTGAGCACAGGGAATCTGATGCAGTTTTCGGGCTTGAGCAATTCCATTTTTGGTGGCAGCCACCAGACTCCAGGTCAGCAGAAGGGAAAAGACCCAGGCCATCACCAAGCAGAAGGGAACAAGCACAGACTGAATCAGGTGCAGCAGCGTATGCAGAAGATGCAGCATCAACACCACCCAGAAGGAGAGCATAGAATTATGGTAATGCAACCGATATCCATCCTGAACGCTTGCCATCGCTTCTTAGGTCTACAGTGACCTAGACGGTTGATTGAACTTTTTTCCCAACTTTGTTGTCTGAGCCAGATTTTACTGAATCGATTGAACTTTTTCCCCGGCTTGACTGTCTGAATACTTGTGCAACGTTAAAAGGTTTAGGAAAATCTATGTTCCGCAATTCGCTTCGCTCCCTGTCAATTGCTACTGTTACCCTCACCCTGGGATTGGCCGCAACTCCTGTCCTCCAAGCAGTCGCTCTGCAGAGCCCGGCGACGATCCTGGCTCAAGTAGCACCCACCAATAACTCGGAAAAAATCAGGCTGAATCTGACGGAGAAGCAAAAAGAGCAGATTGAAACTATCCGGGAAAAGCAGCAACAGAAAATCGCCGATGTGCTAGTAGGAGAACAACGGACCCGCTTTCTGCAATCCCTCCAAGCTGGTCAAAAAATGAAACAGGCCCTGCGATCGTTGAACCTGACTGAGCAGCAGCAACGGCAAGTGCGAGAGATCACAGAAGAGACCCGCAAGGAGATCTACAACACCGTACTGACACCAGAACAGCGCCAACTCTTGCAAAAACGCCAATAGGCTCCCATCCTTCCTTTCCGCCCAGGCCCAGCAGTCAATACTTCTAATTCAAATCCGGAGGTGCCCAGTTCTGGCAAGTTGCAGGGGACCGGATCAGTTCCAGACTGCAGGATTCACGAAACAGATTTTTGCGCTCTCCATACTTCAGAATCAGCTCATGCGCCCGTGCTGCCAGTGATAGTTCCGGGTTAGACTCAGCCAGAAATTGCCGCACAATCGCGATCCAGAACAACGTCAGGGTTTCATGATATCCCCCTGTAGGGGTTGTCCCAATTCCCTGACTTTTGTTGTAACGTTGGATCCCCTGACAAATGCGCAGGACGGCCTCTGCATCGGGGAAACAGATCAGATACCAGAGGGCAACTGTCAGGTGAGCCGCATGGTCCCACTGAGAGCGGGGTAAGGTGCAGGCTTCAAACTGATGCACCAAATTCATGATCTCCACGTTCGTCATCATCGTTGACTCAATTCGGGTATCCGGCCCATTCCCTTTAAACTGGAGATGGCCACCCGTCGTATTACAATCATAAAACAATCATATTACAGTCTTGGGGCAATTTTTCCGACTGGCCAGCATTAATATTCTTGCCAATCTACTGGTGCCCCTGGCCGGGTTGATTGACACGGCGTTCTTAGGGCATCTGGCCGAGATCCGCCACCTGGCAGGGGTTGCCCTGGCCACAGTGCTGTTCAACTATCTGTACTGGACTTTTGGCTTCCTGCGTATGGGAACCACGGGCATGACGGCCCAGGCAATCGGGCGGGGCGATCGAGATGCAGCAATCCTAATCGGGCTGCGCCATGGCATCGTTGCCCTGATTCTGGGCCTGATCATTGTGCTGCTGCAGGTCCCCCTGCGGGACATTGGGTTTACCCTCTTGCAGGCCACACCAGCAGTCAAAGCCGCAGGCCAATCCTTTTACAACGCCCTGATCTGGGGGGCTCCGGCCACACTGATCAATTTCGTGCTCATCGGCTGGTTTCTGGGACGAGCCCAGAGCGATCGGGTCCTCCTGATCACGGCTGTCAGCAGTGGAGTCAATATTCTGCTGGACTATGAATTCATTGTTCATCTGGGCTGGCAAAGCACTGGTGCTGGTGCCGCAACGGCAGCCAGCCAGTACCTGACTCTCCTGGTAGGCATCGGACTGGCCGGATGGGAACTCCGTTCCGAAGCCATTCATGCCCTGACCAGCCAACTGCTGGATTTAGGAGCCCTAGGAACGATCGTGACCCTGAATCGGGATATTCTGATTCGCACCTTTGCTCTGATTACTACCTTTGCCCTGTTCACGAATTTGAGCTCTCTCCTGGGCACCGTAACCCTGGCGACTAATGCCATTCTGCTCCAGATCGTGACGCTGGCAGCCTATTTCATCGATGGGTTGGCCTTTGCCACAGAAAGCCTGGCTGGCGTCTATCAGGCTCAGAATGCCCGCCAGGAACTGACCCAACTCCTGCGCCTGGGGGTTAGAGCCAGCGTGGCTCTGGGTCTTGCCTTCGCCCTCAGCTTTAATCTACTGGCAGGCCCTCTGTTTGGCCTGCTCACCCCGGATTCATCTGTCCGGAGCCAACTTCAAACTTTTGTCCCCTGGCTCCTGCCCGTATTGGGGTTTGGGGCGATCGCTTTCCTGTTGGATGGCTACTTTCTGGGGTTAACGGCAGGTCAGGTGTTGCGACAAAGCACGGTCTTGTCTGCAGGGATAGGCTTTGCTCCGGCGGCCTTGGTGGCCTGGTTGACCCATAATAACCATGTGCTCTGGCTGGCCCTGGCTGGTTTCATGACTGTCAGAGCGATCACCCTGGCCCTCGCTGTACAACGCTCACAACCCAGAGACCCTGAAGCGCATCAGGCGGGCTGAGCCGTTTGGACCAGCAGCTCTTCCAGTTGAATCACATCCTGCCGGGGATCGGCATAGGCCACTTTGACTTGGCAACGATCTCCCGGTTCAATGGGCCGATTAAAGCGCATGGCCAGTTCCAGTCCCAGGTCCTCCAGCATAATCAGGGCCAGATTTTCATGCTCTCTCAGCCAGCGCAGCATCAAAGCCTGCCAGACCTCCCCACCATGGCGTCTGAGGAATTCCAGGCTCCAATAACGGTTCGTCTGACGTTCCACCAGAGAAGCTTCCTGGGCTGTGGTTCCAATACTGAGCAGCAGCTCTCGCATTTCCGCTTCCGAGAAGGGAAGGGAGTCTCCTCGCAAATGGGCTTTGAGCTGAAAATGGGCCAGTAAGTCGTTGTAGCGCCGAATGGGGGAAGTCACCTGAGTGTAGGTATCCAGACCGAGACTGGCATGACGGGATGGGGTGATACTGACTTCGCTGCGGGGCATACAGCGGCGGATAGCACAGGAGCGAACTGGCCCTGCCGGAAGCTGGAGTAGCTCCGTTGGTGGAGGCAGTTCAGGCTGGGACTGATTTCTAAAAGGCAAGACCAGGTTATGCTCCTGGCCATATCGAGCTGCAACTTCCCCCGCCAGGATCATCATTTCAGCCACCATCTGCCGGGAGGGAGAATCCTCCAGTAGCTGAATCGTAATTTCATCATCCCGGACCTTAATGGATGACTCCGGCATGTTGATGCTAATGGCTCCCTGAGATTGACGCCATGCCTGCCGTTGCTTGGCCCACCCGGAAATCGCATCAATTTCTGGTTCTGCTCGCACCCCCAGATCCAGGATCTCATCGACATCTTCGTAGGTGAGGCGATAAGTCGGTTTAATCAGAGAAGTATGGATAGTGTAATTCTCCACAGCCCCCGTCTCGTCCAGCGTAACCCCAAAACTCAACGCATAGCAGGTCCGCCCCTGAATCAAACTCATGGGACCCGTTGCCAGCTCCGTTGGGAACATGGGGATCATCCCCGTGGGCAAATAGATGGTTGTGCTGCGACGGCGGGCTTCTAGATCTAGCTCATCCCCAGGCAACAGCCAACGGGTGGGGTCCGCAATATGAATCCAGATTCGCTGACGATCGTCTTCCAGATATTCCAGGCTCAATCCATCATCAATTTCACAGGTACTTTCATCATCAATGGTCACGACTTTCAGGTGCGTCAGATCCAATCGCTGATTGGAGTCACTATCCGGAAGAGAAGATTCTAAACAACGCTGCACCACTGGGAGCACCTTAGTTGGAAAATGAGTCGGGATCTGACTCCGTCGCAGAAACAGGTTCTCATGAACCCCCCACAGGCCCAGATCAACTAGGAGATCAAAGGCTCCCTGAGGGGTTTCTGACCGACCCAAGGCTGCCAGAGTTTCCATTGCCGGGGCACGATGGGTTGCTTCTTCACCGAAAACAGCAAACCGTTCCAGAGCCTCTATGCGGGAACGATATCGATCAGCCCAGGGTTCGGGAGATGGAACCGTTGCAGAATCCGGAATCAGAATTTCTGAATCAGATGCCCCCGAAGTGTTGCGCTTTTTTCCTGCCAAACTTTGCTGAAGACAGGTGATAAAATCCTGCCATTCTAGCTGTCGCTGGGCCTCTACCGAGATCTGATGCTTCAATTCTGCGACCTGGGTAGCAGAGCGAGGCTCATAACGATCCCCCTTCTGCTTGAAATATAACTTATCTTCCGAAAGAAGATAATAGGCCGCATAGCAGGGAGCTGGACCTTGATCCGAAAACAGCAGTTGAGCCATCTCAGCGGGCTCCACAGCAGCATTATCTGGAGCCAGCAATTCCCAGGCAACTTCCAGGCTAGAGGGATCTAACAGGGGTTGGACCTGCTCCAGAAAGTTGGGAATTTCCGCAGACCGGTAAGCCTGCCCCGTTACTTCATAGCTGACCTGGCGGGGATGAAGGGTATGGGCATGCCCATTCACATCGATCGCAATCCAGTTTTTCTTACCTTCTGGACGCTCTATAACGGCAAGGCGACGGTCACCATGCAGCCGAAATTCAACTAGGGTTCCCTTCTCCACAACTGCACAAGATAAATTCCAGGTTGGCCCAAACGACTGAGAGTTCAAAGTTCAAAGTTCACAATTCAATGTTAAGAATCTAGAACTCGCTTTGAACTTTGAACTCTTAACTTCGAACTGAATAGATTTTAGCCTTCCTGATTAATGAAAGGCAGCAGAGCCAAAATTCTGGCTCGCTTCACTGCAATAGTCAGATCTCGCTGCTGTTTAGCAGTCAAGCCCGTGATCCGGCGGGGCAAGATTTTCCCTCGCTCGGTAATGAATTTCCGCAATAGATCAACATCTTTATAATCTATGGGTTCTTCAGGTTTAATCGGAGAAACGCGACGACGAAAGTAGGCCATAGTAATGGGTCAATAAAGTTAGGAGGTTGAGGGGAAAACAGGAGGCAGACTATTTAATTTCTTTATGCACCGTGCTCTTATTGCAATGGGGACAGAACTTTTTCAGTTCCAGCCTTGCAGTTGTGTTCCGACGGTTTTTTGTCGTCGTGTAGCGGGAAACACCGGGCGATCGCTTGTCAGAATTGGTGCGACACTCCGTACATTCCAGGGTAATGATAATTCGTACGCCCTTAGCCATAAATCACTCACAGAAATTACAACGAAACCAGATCCAGACGCGATCTACTATCGTCTCATATAACTGTTCATTTTAGCAACCAGGCTATTCAGCCTGAACCCTAAGGCTAAGCCCCGGCGGGTTGGGACAACCATCGTTTTCATCAGCCGATCATGCAGCGCATGCCGTCGAGGCTGAATCAGCACTGCCCCACTATCCACCAGCAAAGGGAGCAGGAGCAGCAGACTGGAATGAGTCTGATTGCGGATCGCATCTGTGATCCCCAGGATAGACAGCAGCAGCAGCAACCCAATCATCAACTCACGGGCTAGCAATACTTCGTACTTGGGCGTTCTTCCCCGCTCAAGCTCCAGGAGTTTAATATCCCCACACCAGCGTCCGGGGCTTTGCCCATGCAAGCCTACAACCACTAGAACCCTCAGGGTCATCCAGACCAGCAGAAAACACCAGGATTGGGAGACCGATCCGGGTTCCCCACAGAGCAGGCTGATGAACCAGGTCAAGCCCACATCCAATCCCAGAGCGATCGCTCGTCGCCACAGCTTTGCTCGCGGAAAGCGGGGCGAAACCACTCCTCTGGACAGCCGTGACGCTGCAGACTCCAGTTTTACCTTTAGTTTTGCCATTCTAAGACAATGAATAGCGGGTCCTGCTTCTGGCTGCATCCCCCAGGATAGAGGCTCATCTGCTCAGAGGGTCCGTTTGGACAGCCGTAAACAGGAGAGTCAAACTGGGTCTACTGACACCAGCATTTCGATTTAAATCCCAATTCCTTAAAAATATAAATTCGTCAATTACTATGGCCATTTTTATGTATTGACTATATCTTAGCGGCAGGGTTTGGCCAGAAATATTTGCAATCTGAATAATTCCATGCCAAAATCTGCAATTTTTCCTGCAAACTCAAGCGAACTGAGCTATTGTATGGCATCTGAACTTTGCCCGATGGGATGTAACCGTGTTGCTTAAGTCTTTATGGCCCAACTGAATCTACTGCCAATGGCCAAGCAGGGCGATCCAGAAGCGATCGCGGACCTGATTAACCGTGTCCTCCAGCCCAAGGGAATCTCCGCCCGAGCTGAGTTGCGCGGACAAGCGCTGCACATTGTGCTGGAGGCAGCCCAGGTTCCTGATCAGGAATCGCTTTCCAACTTTATTCAGCTTGGGATGCTAAAACTGGAACCTGGGCCAGTAGAAGTTCTCTTTATCTATGGTCGCCAGACTAGCAATCACACCCCCCAGTGGTGTCGCCGGATGCCATTAAGAAAAGAGCCTCACTCCCCCCACCTCTGTAATTCTGCGATGAAGATGAGTTCTATCGAGCCAGGAGAGTCCATGGTCAGATCTACCCCATCCTCCATAGAGAGTGCAGATGAGGTTTCAGAAAGGCCACTCAACAGCGATCGTGGCCAACCCATTTACAAGCGGGTGAGAAAGAAGAAACGAGTTCGGCAGGTTGTCAAAGAAGCCAATCGCCGCATGCTGATCCGGCATTTACTGACAGGTCTGGCCCTAACTGTTCTCGGTTTCGGAGCAGCAGCCTCTGCCATATCTCTCATAGACTGGGTTCTGGTTCATTCCAATGCCCCCAGCAGTCAGCCTATCGGCAAATAATGGACCCAATGTTGACCGTTGCCCAGGCTGAAGCACTCATTCTGCAACGGGTACCCAGACCCAATGCCGATCAGGATCGGGAGTTCGTGGATCTGATGGCCGCCTGCGATCGCATTTTGGCCCAGCCCCTGACCACGACAGTGGATTTCCCCCATTGGGATAACTCTGCGATGGACGGCTATGCGGTCCGGTTTGCCGATGTTCAGGTCTGTCACCCCGATCGACCGGTGGCTCTGCAAGTCATTGCCGAAATTCCAGCCGGAGCAGCCCCCCAATGCACCGTTAACCCAGGTCAGGCCGCCCGCATTCTGACGGGCTCTATGATGCCTACCGGAGCAGATACAGTGGTGATGCAAGAAAATACCCGGCGGGACGGGGAACTCGTCTTCATCCTGACCCCTCCATCCGGCTCAGGAGCCTTCGTTCGACGGCAGGGAGCATTTTATCAAGCGGGTACCCCCCTATTGCCTGCAGGCATTCGGTTACAGGCTCCAGAGCTGGCGGTGTTGGCAGCCGCCCAATTAACCCCCGTGCCCGTTTACCGTCGCCCCAACGTTGCCATCCTATCCACCGGCAGCGAGTTGATTCCCCCCGATCGACCGCTCCAGCCCGGTCAAATTGTGGATTCAAATCAGTACGCCCTGACCGCCCTGGTGGCTCAGGCAGGGGCCAATCCGCTACCGCTAGGTATCATCCCGGATGATCCAACCATTCTGGAGCAGACAATCCACCAGGCCGTCGCGACTGCCGACCTAGTGATTTCATCCGGCGGGGTTTCCGTGGGTGATTATGACTATGTGGAGGCCATCCTGGCCAAACTGGGGGCAGAGATCGCTGTAAGATCGGTGGCCATGCGCCCGGGCAAACCCCTGACCGTGGCAACCCTGAAGTCCCCAACTCGATCGACCCCGGTTCTCTATTTCGGCCTGCCCGGCAATCCAGTTTCAGCCCTGGTCACCTTCTGGCGATTTGTCCAACCAGCTCTGCTCAAACGCGCTGGTCTGGCCCGATCGTGGGGTCCCGTCTTTACCCAGGCTCTGACTACCCAGGAACTGCGGGGAGACAGCAAGCGAGAAACTTACCTCTGGGGCCAGATCCATGCAACTGAGCAGGGATATCGGTTCCACCCCGTTGAGGGAGGGCACAACTCTGGCAATCTGATTAACCTGGCCCAGACCAATGCCCTGGCAGTTTTGGCCACTGGTCAGCAAGTTCACCCAGCCAACAGCCCGGTTCAGGTCATGGTCGTGGGTCAGCCCCTTACAGGCGGAAATTATCTGTAAGCCGCAGCTCGATCTTGTCGCCGGGATTAATCACGACTGCTTGAGGCGCTGTCACATTCCCCACCACAACCCCTGCAACAGCACCACCGAGAATTTGCTCCAGGGTAATCCCCCGTTGACCGAGAACCTGGCCGAGAACAATCCCACCAGCAGCCCCGATCGCCGCATCTCCTGCGATCGCCCCCGCATCGGTCTGGGTCGGATCTTTGGTGTCATGAATCGTCCCAGAAGCAGCAGGAAAATTATAAGCAGTGTTATTCACCAGAATGCGCTGGGCCACAAACTGGCCGCCGCCTTCCACAGGCACAATCTCACCCTCAATCACACCGCCGGCTGGAAGCACCGTTCGCCCGGAGCGATTTACCACAGGCTCAGCCAGGGTCAGAACCAGTTTGCGGGTTTCCCCGGCTTGAATCACCTGACGGTCTTTGCCATCGTAGCGCGCCATCACAATGTCTCCAGTCTGCAGGGTGCTCTGGTCGATCGTCAGACGACATCCTTGAGGACCACAGCCACCAGAATTGCTGGGGGGCCGCTTGAAAAGTTGGGCTACTTGGGATGAATCGGCGTCCTGGGGAGAGGCCGCAGGATCACGGAGGACCGCCAGCGCCATCGGGCTACCCGTTGCCAGGAGACTCACCCCCAGGGCAGCAGCGCCGAGCCATTGTTTCATCGAAGCAGCAGATACCCGGATTGTGAGCTGGACCATAGCAGTCTCCCGCAGGAATGTAGCAACGTTTTATGGGATTAAGGACGATCCGGGAGAGGACAGGTTCCTGACCCACAACCCATGCCCCTGGTCAGGAAGATTACAGTTCATTGCAAGACTCTGAAGCAACTTTACCTGCATGGTAATTTCATTAACGAATAGTAACGATGCGGTTTTTGAGAAGGAGAACACCTTGAATTTGCACTCAGGCCAGGCCCCGGCTCACACAACTCGCGAAGACTTCAGCGAGTATGTAGCCCATTTACAGCTTCACATGGCATTACAGGCACGCAATCTGGTCCCTACCCTCACCGATGCGGAAGGCAGCCGAGAGCAATTACTTCATCAAACTCAGGCAACAATTGAGAAGCTGGTTTCCCGCCAATCTTCTTGAACTCCGGACTGGTTGTTCTGAGGCCAAGGGCTGAACCCCTTTGCTATTGGTCGGGACAAATTTTAAGAAAAATAATTTTAAACTGCCAGAGCGACATGACTCTGGCTCTTTTTTTGCAAAATTCAGGGATCCCTGACTCTAGAGAGCAGGCCAGGAATCCGATCTTGGGTTTCCACCTCTGTCTCTGGTAAATTAGTTAACAAAACTTCAAGATAATGGCCAAACCCAACCAGCCCTTTCTGACTGAGGTGACCCCTCTTTTAATCGAAGCTGCTGCGGCTTTTCAGCGTCGAGGGTCGGATCGTCCACCAGCAACCGCTGTTACCCGTGCCCTGCTGGATGCTGAAAGAACGACGCGACAGCACCACCTCACTTTCCCCCTCGAATCTCTGAGGGGAGACTGGCGACTTTGTTTTGTGGTTTCGCGCCGAAGTGCCCGTCAACAGAATGGGGCTCCGATCGGAACAGGCTGGTATGTTCCCCCGCTTGGTGTCGCCCAGATTTCTTTTACACCTACAGAATTGTCTTCTGGCGCAGGGACGATCGCAAATCAGGTTCGGATTGGATCACTGGTGTTTCAGCTCACGGGACCGATCCGCTATTCGGGTCAGAAGAATCTGCTGGCTTTTGACTTCACGGAGGCCACCCTGGCGCTGCTGGGACGCAGCGTTTATCGGGGCAACATCGGCAAGGAGAAAAGGTTTGCGGATCAGCCGATCGGAAAGCTGCCTTTTTTTGCGTTCTTTCTGGTCACAACAGAGGTGATCGCAGCCCGGGGACGTGGGGGAGGCTTGGCTCTCTGGGTCCGGAACTCATAAATCACTGAGGTGCGGAAGACACTCAAAAGAGGGCAATATGGTAGTGGAAATTCCAAATCAGTTGACGGAGGCTGCTTCGATTGCGATGGCTGGGGCGATCGAGGTCCAACCGATCCTGATGTCTCTCGCAGATACCCCGATCGGAACGGCTTATGTGCGGCAGGGTGAGGGGAATCCGCCTGTGGTCTTGATCCACGGCTTCGATAGTTCTCTGCTGGAGTTCCGACGGCTCCTACCGCTGCTGGCTGCCCATACGGAAACCTGGGCGTTGGATTTGCTGGGGTTTGGGTTTACCCAACGATCGACCACCATTCCTCCCAGTCCAGCTACGATTAAAACCCATCTGTATTGCTGCTGGAAGATGCTGATTCAACGACCCATGGTTCTGGTCGGAGCATCCATGGGGGGCGCTGCTGCGATCGAGTTCACCCTGACCTATCCGGATTGTGTCAGCCATCTGATCCTGATCGATAGCGCTGGGATACAGGGTGGGGCCATCCCTGGTGGGCTGCTGATCCCACCCCTGGACAAACTGGCAACGGCGTTCTTACGCAATCCCAAGGTGCGGCAGCGGATCAGCATCAATGCTTACCATGACCCCAGTCTCGCTTCTTCCGACGCCCTCTGCTGCACGTCCCTGCACCTGACTCAACCAGGCTGGAGTGAGGCTCTGATCGCCTTTACTAAAAGTGGTGGGTATGGATCTTTTCGGCATCAATTAGCCCAGATCCAACAACCAACCCTGATTCTGTGGGGCGATCGGGATCGGATTCTGGGCACTGCTGCCGCCGATCGCTTCCGGCAGGCTATCCCCAACAGCACCCTGATCTGGATTCCCCAGTGCGGTCATGTCCCCCATCTGGAAAAGCCAGAGGTGGTGGCCCATCATATTCTCGGTGCCCTTGACCTCAATCAGCCACAAGCTTGCCCAGCAGATGCAACAGGCGACGCTCATACCGGAAAATCAGAAACGCCAGAACCGGCATGACCAAGCAGGCAATCAGAAACTGGGTGATCAGGGTAGATAGGGGACGGTTGAAATAATCGTTTGCCAGAATGACGAAATCATTGTCGATCACTCCCCCCTTACCCGCTTCATACCACTCTTGAAAATCCACATCCTGCAGCAGCTTCCAGGAAAACTGCAAATCGAACAAGAGGGTAAACCATCCCAGCAGGCTGTAAATAGTACGATCGCCGCCCAATCGGGAAAAGCGGCCACTGATGCCCAGATACAGGCACAACAGGATGGCGATCAACTCCATGCCATGGCCCATAAAAGTGGACAAAATCCAGTTCCAGTTGGTGCGCAAACAATAGGTGTAGAAACCGGTCAGGATTGTCAGTAGGACCAGCATGGGCGGGTACAAGCGAAACAGGAAAAATAGCCCCCCGATCGCCAGATAAATCAGACCGACCAACCAGCCCACCTGATCGAAGGTGAGGGTAACACCCCCGCCAAAGGCCAGGTCTACCGAGGGAATGGAGGGGCGGCCAAATAACCAGTGGGTCAGGGCATGGCCCATCTCATGGGTCAGAATCAGAAATCCGGACAACAAAAACTTTAGCGGACTGATAAAAACCAGCAGGGCCAGCACCAGTCCTATGATCAAGGCCCCCCATCCCTCCCGATCAAGGGAACGGGGCGCAAGCCCATTGTCCCTGGGTTGAGTCCGTTCCCTTGGGGTCGATCGGACTGGAGCAGACGCCGATCTGGAGGGCAGATTGAGCCGAGATCCGGGTTCAAAGGTCTCTTCCCAGGTTATCTGACCCGTCTCCTCGTCCAGAGCCTGGACCTGAACCTGCTGAATGCAGGGTGAATGCAGTTTACCTAAGGCCCGATCGATGAGGGTGTTCGCAACGTTCGGAGGAGGCATCAAAGCCCCCTGGAGCTGGATCTCTAAACGGCCCTCCAGTAGGTTAACCTGAGTCGTCACCTGTTTATGAGCCAGCGCCTGATTGAGCAGATTCGCGATCGCGTCAGGGTCCCCTTTTTGAGCCCGTTGCACCAGTTCCATGATTGTTTATCCAAAAACTACCTGGCCGCTGATTGTTTCCATCTCTGCAGCCATGGAAAACGGTTGCAGGTCAGCCAACATCTTAGGGTCAAATTCACGCTACCCTTAAATTTAGACTGTTGACCTGAAGCGAAACCCTATGCGATTCCGAATCCCTACCCTTGTCCTGATCACCCTCCTCTGGATCATCAGTTGGGCGATCGCACCTGCTGCCCTGGCCCTAACCCAGATCCGCCTCTTCGACCTCTCCTATCACGAATGCACCGGGGATCTGGCTCAGGGAGCCGTCACTAGCGGCGGTAGCGCCATGCCTGCCAATTGCTTCATCGTCACCGGGAAGACGGAGAACAGCTCCGGAAAGACTGTAATCAACGCCGATATCTATGGCCGGATCTATGATGCCAATGATGAACCGACGATGCAAAATCGAACCCGATTGGGCTCGATCGAGGAAGTTCCTCCCGGCATCAGTACCTTCGAACTCAGAATATCCGTTCCCGCTAACCAGCCGACGCCCCTGAAACTACAGCAGTTTAAGGCTTCTGGATTTACAGGCAAGGTTCGCCGCTAACCAAGGCTTAATAAAGCTCTCAGAGGACCATAGGGAGCAAGAACAGATTGTAAAAACTGCAGCAAAAAGATGGCCAAAATCGGGGAAATGTCGATAGCTCCCAGAGGAGGAATCAGGCGGCGGAAAATATTCAGATAGGGGTCAGTCAGTTGACTTAACGCTGCAAACGGCTGGGAGTACCAATCAATATTGGGAAACCAGGTTAGCAGAATACGGATGATCAGTAAAGCCGTATAGATGTTAATGAACTGGACCAAAGTTGAGAGTAGCAAAGTCATTGGCACGTCCTTAATTGATGTCGCATCGATTCCCAGGATTAGTTAATTTAATCCGTGATCCTAAACATACTCTAACGAATTCAGGGCAGGGTTCAAGGGGGTTCAGGAATCTCTTGTCAGGGATTGTTCGCTATCCTCATCCTGACCATGACCATTGATTGTTCCTAACTTTTGGCGCACATCGTCAATCGCATCATTCAGTTGGGCAATTTTATCCTCCAGCCCTCGCCGGGCTGCTTCAATATTTTTACCATCCGGAGATTTCAGAGGACGCTTTTTCTGCTTGAACTGAGCATCTTCCGCGAGAGATGGATCGCTATAGCGAGCTGACGTGACGACAGCTCCGACAATGCCACCGATAATCCCGCCGACAATTGCGCCTGCAAAGAACCCGCCCGCAAAATTATCTCGATTGCTCATAGTCGATCCCTTGTTGCCTGTTTCCAGCTTATCCTAACCGAGGGCAATCCTTACGTCCCAAAGGTGCGATCCCCCGCATCCCCCAAACCAGGAACAATAAAGCCATGCTGATTCAAGCTTTCATCGATCGCAGCGGTATAGATGTTTAGGTTCGGATAGGCCATTCCCAGCTTTTGTAACGCTGGTGGGGCGGTAACGACTGCGATGATCCGGATCAGGGCCGGGTCCACTCCTCGCTGGGTTAGCTCCGCCATGGTCGCCATGATAGTCCCCCCCGTCGCCAGCATCGGTTCACTGATCAGAACGCGCGTCTGGGGATCAAACTGCTCTGGCAACTTGTTCATGTAACAGGTTGCTTCCAGGGTTTCCTCATTCCGAGCAAAGCCAATGTGATAGATGGAAGCCAGAGGTAACAGAGTTTGAGCCCCCTCCAGAAGAGCAAGCCCAGCCCGTAGAATGGGAACCACAACAATGGGAATCTCTGGATCAATAAAAGTAGCCGAACAGGGAGCGAGAGGGGTTTCGATCGTCGTTTCGAGCGTGGGTAACCAGCGGCTCACCACTTCATCCCGCATCGCCTCATAGGTCAGCCAGCGGCCCAATTCCGTCATCGCTGTCCGAAAAAGGGAATTGGGTGTAGCCACGTTACGGGAAACAGCAAGCCAGTGACGAATCAGAGGGTGGGCAGGAACATTAACACGCAGTTGGGGAGCCATGGATTAAAGGACTGACATCAGGATGAGCGTGATCAATAATACCGCTTTACAGTCAAGCTGACTGCTGCAGACCTATTGGCCCACGATCGAGGCCATAGTACACCGCTGCAAGTCACCTTCACCCCATCCTGCCTAAATCTGACCCAGGGGCGGGAAACTGGGTAGACTCACCGCCGCCAGGGAACTGAGTTTTTTTTGGGATGATCTCGCTGGATAGACCACAGGGGAGGGCCAACCAGGATCGCCATTCCCTAAAGGAATTCCTCCTGGCTCCAGGGGAGTCGAGGGGAGCGGTTCATCATTTTCTTCCCTGGGCATTGACTGAAACAGGGCGTTAAACACGGAGTAATTGATCTCAGAAGGGAAAAGCGGCAATGGACTCAGCGGACTTTCCTGCTCTGGAGGAGGAAAATCCGCCTCCACCACCTCCCCATCAGATTCTGCCGAGGATTGCAGTAAGGTTTCAGACGACTGTAGCAAGGTTTCCACCGCCTGATCCTGACTGAACGCCGTCTCATCAAATAACCAGGGCTGTACGGAACCGGCATCAGCCACCTGGGCTTCAGCAACAGCCGGGGAGTCTGGAGGGAATTTGGCAGGGCGGCTGTCTAACTTCTCCAGACACCGTTCCAGGGCAGCCTTGAGTTGAAGAGTAAAGCGTTGCTGGCGATCGAGGCGTGACTTCAAATCATCACAGTTTTTTTCGGATTGCTCCAACAGATCACCCTGGGCTTGCTGCTGCTGACGCAACGTTGAACATTCTAGCTTCAGCGTGCTAACCTCTTCCTGGCTTTGATGCAAATGACCTGTAATCGTTTCAATCAGATGCTGCTGGCGTTGGGCTATCTGGTGAGAGCTTTCCAGTTCAACCGTTAAGCGGGCAATATGCTCCTGGAAAACGGTCAGATTTTGAGTCTGCAGCCTGGATTGACAGTCATCCAGAGAAGCTTCTAACTGAGCAACCCGTTCCAGAAGAAAAGCGTTATGACGTTGCAGGTCCTGCATCAAATCAACCAGCTCAGCCGCTTCTGACAGCGCAGATGACTGGAGCGCATCGTCGGTACTGGGGGAATTCAGATTGTGGTCATTGAGGGGGATATCAGCTTGGCTCATCACTCATCCACTCACTAAAGGATTTTGACTGCATACCTACAGATTGTTTCCATACCCCTGCAGGATACTAATGGCGATTTTCACGAATCCAACCTATGGAACCCAAACAGGCGTAAAAACTGTAGACCCCTGAGATAGGACCCATCTTTGCTGACACCAGGAACATCCGTAACCAGATCTTTCCGTTTATCCATCAGTGTCACATTCGCTCAACCGAATCATCTTCCCTCAGGAGTACGGAAGTTCCATATTCCCAGCGAGATGTCATCTCATCAACAGACTTGGATTACGACAGGCAACCTGAATTAAGATAGACCACTCTAATCGGGCTTGTCGATCGTGTAATGGCTATGACCTGACGGCTACAAGGGGGTCTATGAAAACTGCCCTCAGGCAGTCCCACACCCTTAGAGCCAGCACTTAAACCCTACAATTTATATAACTTACCAGACTCCACCCTGTTTAGAGCCGATTTAAATTGGAGAATTGATAACACAATCGGGGGATGGCTTAACCAGGAACACAGGCTAATCAATGGATTAAATTTGTATCATGAAATTCATGGTAGAAAAAAGTTATTGTCAAAAGTTAACCATCTCAACCTGTCCATTGTTGTTGGGAGAACAGGCTAGCCTGGAAGCCATGGAAATGAGAGGATGTCTGACAAGGCTCTGGCAGTTACCAGGGCAACTCTTGAGCAGTCCCAGCTAAAAAACAAACCTATAAGGCCTTTCCACTCTCTGCATCGAAAAGATGAATTTTATCAGGGCGCAGGGAGAGCCAGAGACGATCGCCCACCTGATAAGTCTGATCAGGCGACGTACGGACCTGAATCGACTGCTCCCCCAAGTCAATTGAGAGAAAGGTTTCACTGCCCAGCGCTTCCACCCGATCAACCTCTGCTTGCAACATGGGTAAGTAGTCCTTCCCATCAGTCGGAGAAAGTTCACTGACCATGAGATGCTCGGGCCGAATGCCCAGAGTCACCCGTCGACCTTCATAAGATCGCAGCACGGCATCCCCACGATCGGGAAGAGATAACTGAAACAGAGGATGGCTGAGAAACAGAGGCCCCCCCACCTGAACCGGAATCAGATTCATCGGAGGTGACCCAATAAACTCAGCGACAAAGCGATTGGCTGGCCGACTGTAGAGTTCATGGGGAGTGGCAATCTGTTGAATTTGCCCAGCATTCATCACCGCAATCCGATCGCCCATGGTCATGGCCTCTGTCTGGTCATGGGTGACGTAGATGGTTGTGGTCTTCAACTGGCGCTGCAGTTTCACAATCTGGGCTCGGGTTTCAGTCCGCAATTTGGCATCCAGATTAGAGAGGGGTTCATCCATCAGAAAAACCTGTGGATTACGGGCGATCGCCCGTCCTAGAGCCACCCGCTGCTTTTGACCCCCAGACAACTGCTTCGGTAAACGCTCCAGCAGCACTTCAATTTGGAGCATCTGGGCGATCGTGCGCACCCGTTCATCCACCACCTGATCCTGCCTGGATCGATAGCGCCACCCCTTGGGCAAATTACGGGTGACTCCAGATAACAGATTCTGCAACAGTACAGTCGGAGCAGCACCAGTCTGCAATCCTTCCTGCTTCAGCTTAGTCCGACGCAAGCCAAAAGCCAGATTGTTATAGACCGTCATGTGAGGATACAAGGCATAGCTCTGAAACACCATGGCAATATCCCTATCCTTCGGCGGTAGATCGTTGACCAGGCGATCGCCAACCCAGATATTCCCAGCCGTCAACTGTTCCAGACCAGCAATCAACCGGAGCAGGGTGCTTTTCCCGCAGCCAGAAGGCCCTACCAGAACCATGAATTCCCCATCTTCGATCGCCAGATTAATCCGCCGCAGCACAGCCCCACTACTAGGCTTTTGCTTCGTAGCTGACGTTCCACCCTCCAGATCGGAAGTTGCTGGCAATGGGAGATCTGTCCCCTCTCCTTTACGACTGGCAAAACTTTTGTAAACGTTTTCTAGGACAACCTGTGCCACGACAACCCTTAACCTGCAAACAACACCTCTAGATAGTATCCAATGAAATCCGGATCAGGGTGCAGTACGGGGAAGCAAAGGCTGCGGAGTGCGGACCAGACTGGCCTGAATTCGCGGGGTTGCAATAAATCTCTTGGTATCCTTGAGCAACCGTTCTCCCCAGAGGTTTTCTTTCAGAAACTTTAAGTCTGCATAGCGGCTGTCTAACTTCAAAGCAGCCTCCCCCAAGGCCAACCCCTGTTCCCGATCGCCCTTCGTATACAGAGCCACCGCCAGAGCCAGTTGAGGTTCTGCAGCCTTGGCATCCAGCGAGATGGCCGTCCGCCACTGGCGAATCGCAGCGTCAATCTCACCCTGCTCGTAATGAATCAGACCAATGTTATTAATCGCTGGCCAAAAGTTAGCATCCTGCTTGATTGCCTTCTCATACTGGGCAATCGCCTCCTGGAAGCGTTTCTGCATGTAATAGGCATTGCCCAGATCAAACAATGCTCCTGGGATATTGGGCTTCAATTTCAGCCCCGCCTGCAGGTAGTCTACAGCCTGGGTGTATTTGGCTTTCTGGAAGTAAGCAGAGCCCAGCGCAAAAAGCACTGACGCACTTTTAGGGTCTAACAAACGTGCCTTTTGGAGCGCCGTAATCCCCTGATCCAGATCATTTTTCTGCAGATACAGGCTACCCAGCAAGGACCAGACCTTAGCACTTTGGGGAGCCAGTTGCACCGCCAGTTGCGCTCTGGGAAGGGCCAGTTCAATTTGATCAAACTGGGCCAGTTGAGCAGCTTCTTGAGCCAGAGCTAATCCCTGTTGCTCAAACTGTTCTGGATTCAGTTGGAGGGTATAGGGTAAGAGGGTCTGGGTCAGACCCCCCGGTTGGGCCAGACCCAGTGCCGTAAGGGATACCAGGAGAGAGACTGGAAGAAGACGCTTCAACACAACTAACTTGCTCTAAAGAACAATGGATTTTTCAGCTAGCTTAGCTTAGATCTTGTCCCTCTGGGGGAGACCGAAAAAATGGGTGCGATCTCTGAATCTGAGGATGGATATCAAGGCCCCTACCAAAGGCATTGATTGAGGCTGATGGTCGGCGTTGCTGAATAGAAGGATGATTTTCGTGCTTGAGCCTTATGCAGCCCTCACCCTAGCCCTCTCCCAAAGGAGAGGGAACAAGAGTTTTAGCTCCCTTCTCCTGCGGGAGAAGGGTTAGGGATGAGGGTAATTCATATTTGCATTCAGCAAAGCCGCTGATGGTCTTCTCTCTCTCGACAAAAAATGAAAGGAAAAGTTAATCAATCCTTCCGGAATCCCTCTGTAGCGCAAGCTACAATTAAGGTAGGCACCCAGGACAATAACTGTGGATACCAAAATTTTCTATTCAACTAGCCCTAACCTGTTGGAGGGTGAGGCAGAGCATCCCAAAATTACGTGGCTCATCGCTTGGTTCCGCCACCAAGTTCATCTTATCTGGTCAAGTGGGATCAGTCTGTGGGCATTACTCAAATTTCTGGACGAGGAAGAGCCGGGGCGCTAGTATGATGCTCCTCGTAGCCTGATTTTTGCATGCCTTGAACGCCCCATCCTCATCCTCCCAGTTTTCGTTTCACTGTCAGGCCATCTGCAGCCACAGCAGTGCCCGCGCTGGCATTTTTCTGACCCCCCATGGGTCCGTGGAAACTCCTCGCTTTATGCCAGTCGGAACGCTTGCGAACGTCAAGACCTTAACCCCGGAGCAACTGCAGGCAACAGGGGCCCAGATGATCCTGGCCAATACTTATCACCTACATCTGCAACCCGGAGAGACCATTGTGGCCCAGGCTGGAGGCTTGCACGCCTTCATGCAGTGGCAGGGGCCAATTTTGACTGACTCAGGCGGTTTTCAGGTCTTTAGCCTGAGTGAGTTGCGGCAGATCAACGATACCGGAGTGACGTTTCGATCGCCCCGGGATGGCCAGGTGATTGAATTAACCCCCGAACGATCGATCCAGATTCAGAATGCCCTGGGGGCAGATGTGATCATGGCCTTTGATGAGTGCCCCCCCTATCCAGCCAGTCAAACGGCAGTTGCCACCGCCACCGAACGCACCTATCGCTGGCTGGAGCGTTGTATTGCAGCACATCAGCGATCGGATCAGGCTCTGTTTGGGATCGTTCAGGGGGGAGTCTATCCGGAGTTGCGGCAAGCAGCTGCTCGTCAATTAGCCGCGCTGGATCTGCCAGGGTACGCCATTGGGGGTGTGAGTGTTGGGGAACCATCTGAGTTAATTGATCCGATTGTCCAAGCCACGGCCCCCCTCCTCCCCCCAGACAAGCCCCGCTACCTGATGGGGGTAGGCACCTACCGGGAAATGGCACGGGCAGTTGCAGCAGGGGTCGATTTGTTCGACTGTGTGATCCCAACCCGCCTAGCCCGCCATGGCAGTGCCTTGGTGGGCGGTGAGCGCTGGAATTTGAAAAATGCCCGGTTTCAGCAAGACTTCACCCCTCTGGATCAGGACTGTCCCTGCTATACCTGTCGGCACTTCACCCGCGCCTATGTCAGTCACTTACTCAGAGCCCATGAGATCCTGGGCTATACCCTGCTCTCCATTCACAACATTACGGAACTGGTTCGGTTTACCGAGGGCATGCGAGCCGCCATTTTGAGCGATCGGTTCACGATGGACTTTAGTCGCTGGTTAAGTCCAGCAATTCTGCAGTCGGATGCAATTGAATGACCGGGGGCATGTTAAGATACGTCTCAAAGCTTAAATCTGTGTCAGAGAGGTCAATTTATACATGGAAGCGGCACTGCTGTTAGCAAAACTCCCCGAAGCCTATTCGATTTTTGATCCTTTAGTGGATGTTTTACCTTTGATTCCCCTATTCTTCTTTTTGCTGGCCTTTGTCTGGCAGGCATCTGTTGGTTTTAAATAAGCAAGTTCAAAATTCAGTGGAATAAGGTTGGGAGAGTAAGATTTTACTCTCCCAATTTTTTAGCCCACTCCCCCTTCCCTCTCCAAATCTCCATAGGAAGGTAGAGAATCCCGAAAAAAGCTAGACCCTGGTAGCCCTGGCGACTAACATCGCAGCCATCCTGGGAAGTTCGTGTCAGATGACGCCTAGAAAAGTCCTCGCTTCCCAGCTGGCTTCACGGTTGCCCAGTTGGTTTTAGCCAGAGAGAGTTGTTCGTCCGTGACTTTAGCCCCTGTCAGGTTTGCACCACAGAGGTTAGCGCCCCGCAAATTGGCATTAGCCAAATAGGCATTGGTCAGGTCTGCCCCCCGCAAATCCGCCCCCTGGAGATTGGCATAGCTCATATAAGCCTTACCCAGATTAGCATCCCGAAGATTGGCCCCACTGAGACTGGCCTTACCAAAATCAGCACTGAACAGGTTAGCACCTTGAAGGTTCACTTTATCCAGCTTGGCCTGGTTAAAGTTAGCGCCCGAGAGGTTGTAGCGTTGCAGACTGAGCTGGGTGAAATCATGTAGGGAAAAATCGCGCTTGCCCCGGTTATAGGCAATCTGGAGCCCATTGGCATCCAGCTTGGCTGGAACTTTGGGCCGATCGCCAGCAGAAGACCCTGTTTTGCCCTTCGTGCCACCCGTCTGACCCGGTCGCCCCATCGTCCGGCCAGAGGTAAATTCAGAGGTAGGGCTGGCAGAGTCGGAGCGATTCTGGCGGGCTCGAATTCCCATGGCCACCCGCGCCATAGAGGATGGTAGACCAGCCCCTCCACCAGTATCAGGACCTCCCCGACCATAGCCCTGGTTCCGATTTGTCGGCTGACTGGTCAACCCTTTAGCCAGACTATCCATGTAAGGCTCCAGATCAAGAGCCCTCAGCATGTCAGCCGCAGACTGGTAGCGGTGCCTCACCGATACTTCCAGAGACTTTTTTAGGACCTCAATGAAGTGATCACTGACATGCACGTATTTCTGCCAGAGCAGTTCTCCTGTGGCCGGGTCATAGTCCATGTCCTTGGGAGCACGCCCAGACAACAGGTAAATACAGGTCACACCCAGAGCATAGATGTCACTGGCATAGACCGGACGCATGGCCATCTGCTCTGGCGGAGCATAGCCTGGTGTACCGATCGCATAAGCGGTTAGGGCAGTTTGCTCAGAGGCACTGGTTGCCGTCTGGCTAACCTGGTCTTTCACGGCCCCAAAGTCAATCATCACCAGCTTTGCATCCTGATTGCGGCGAATGATGTTGGCTGGTTTAATATCCCGATGAATCACCTGCTGGCTATGAATGTATTGCAAAACTGGTAGAATTTCGCTCAGGAATTGCTTGACCCCAGCTTCCGTAAATGGCCCATTTGCCTTAACTTCTTGCTGCAAAGTGAAACCACTGATATATTCCTGAACCAGATAGAATTCCTGATTTTCCTCGAAATAGTCCAGCAGACGAGGCACCTGGGGATGATTTCCGATTTTCCCCAATGTTTTTGCTTCCCTGCGAAATAAGTCCCGCGCCATCTGCATAACATTAGAGGCCGTCGAAGTGGGCCGCAGTTGCTTGATCACACAGCTTGGTGTGCCGGGAAGGGATTGATCCGTGGCTAAATAGGTTGAACCAAACCCACCCTGCCCCAAAGACTGGATCACCTGATAGCGATCGCGCAAAAGGAGCTTAGAGCCACAGGCCTGACAAAACTCTGTGTTGGTTAAGTTTTCTGGATTAGGACAGGCTGGATTCAAGCAGTAGCTCATTCAGCTTCACTCGCGCTAACATCACTTAGGAAACACTACACGTTATTTTCCTGCAGTTTTTCTATTCACTTTTTCTGCTTCCATTATCCCCTGAGGTTTGATGAAAGTGGATAGGCAGTCATACAGAAGTACTCTTAAAGAATTGCTAAATTCGAATGATAAGGCAATTAAAAGAACCGCATTCATCGGTAAATTCACCGAACTTGAGCCTGTTTGCAAGCAAAGCCCTGGAAGAAGAAACTAGTTCTCCTCAACATCCGATCAAGATCAGGATGCAGGGAAAAATTTGAAAGAAATGGGAAAATCAGATCATTACACTGCCTTAAAAGAGTCCATTGGGTTGAGAGAGACCTTACTTGAAGTGAGGGAGCTCAACTAACTTAAACCAGCAGATTACTCTTTCATGTCATTAACAGGAACTTATCTCAGTAGCATAACCTTTACTCACGCAATATTCTAGCTGTGTTTCCCCATCTGAAGGGTAAAATAGTCAGGCTAAGATGATTTAAGAAGCGAGAGCCTCAATGCGTATCTCCATAAACTGGCTGCGGGAATTAGTGGACATTAATGTGCCTCCCGAACAGTTAGCTGAAACGTTAACCATGGCCGGATTTGAAGTGGAGGATATTGAAGATCGCCGTACCTGGGCTGATGGTGTTGTTATTGGAAAAATCTTGAGTTGTGACCCTCACCCCAACGCCGATAAGTTGCGAGTTTGCCAGGTAGATCTCGGGACCACAACACCAGCCAACATTGTCTGTGGCGCATCCAACGCTCGATCGGGGATCCAGGTTGCCGTGGCCACTCCAGGCACTTATCTGCCTCAGATCGACCTCAAAATTCGCCCCACTAAGCTCCGGGGAGTACCGTCCGAAGGCATGATTTGCTCACTGGCTGAACTGGGATTGGCCAAGGAGTCCGCTGGGATTCATATCTTTGACCAGGAGGATCTGTCCCTGGGTAGTGATGTCCGTCCCCTCCTGGGGTTAGACGATGTCATCCTAGATGTTACCTCTACGGCCAATCGGGCTGATGCCCTCAGTATGGTCGGGATTGCTCGGGAAGTTGCGGCCCTCACAGGCGGAACCTTACGACTGCCTGGCGGCCAGACAGACCAGATTCCAGGAGAACCACTCAACAACTCCGCTCTTCTCTCCTTGAAAGTCTCTGAACCTCAAGCCTGCCCCAGTTACATCGGAACCGTCATTACTGGGGTCCAGACTGGGCCGTCCCCAGAGTGGCTGCAGCGACGGTTACAGGCAGCCGGTCTTAGACCCATTAACAACGTTGTGGATATTACCAACTACATCCTTCTGGAGTGGGGCCAACCGCTACATGCCTTTGATCGCGATCGCCTGGTAGGGTTGGCCGGGCAGGCTGACCTCACGATTGGGGTCCGGTTTGCCCAGGCGGGAGAATCCCTCAAAACCCTGGACGGACAGACCCGCACCCTGCAGACCCAGAACTTACTGATCACGGCAAATGATCACCCGATTGCCCTGGCAGGGGTCATGGGGGGTGAAGAAACAGAAGTCCATGCAGGCAGCCAAAACCTGGTTCTGGAAGCAGCCATCTTTGAACCGATCGTGATTCGTCGATCAGCCCGAAGCCAGGCCCTGCGCACAGAAGCTTCTGCTCGGTATGAGCGCGGGGTCAACCAGGCAGAACTCTCGATTGCCTGTGGTCGGGCTTTACAACTGATCACCGAATTAGCGGGTGGTACGATCGTGGCTCAGACTCGCTCCACAGCCCTAACAGACTCGACCCATTGGGTCCGCTCCATCGAACTGCGGCTGGACCGAATCAACCAAATTCTGGGCCCGATCGAGGTGGGTGACGATGTCGGTGACTTGCAGGCTAACGTGGTAGAACGGATTCTGACCACATTAGGATGCACCATCACCCCCACTGAAACTGAACGAGTCTGGATGGTGACTGTTCCCCCCTATCGGTATCGGGATCTGGAGCGGGAAATTGACCTGATCGAAGAAGTGGCCAGGCTCTATGGATACAACAATTTTTGCGATACCTTACCCAATAAAACAGAGCCTGGCTATCTCTCGCTGGAACAGGAACTCACGCGCAAGCTCCGGGCCTGCCTGCGAGCAGAGGGCTTAACGGAGTTAATGCACTACTCCCTGGTAAAAACTGGAGGCAGCCGTCAAATTGCCCTCGCCAATCCCCTGTTCACCGAGTATTCGGCCCTCCGCACTCACCTGCTCCCGGATTTGATTGATGCCTTTCAATACAACCTGGAACAGGGCAATGGCCCCCTGAACGGATTTGAGATTGGTCGGGTCTTCTGGAGTGAAGAAGATGGCCTGAGTGAGGCCGATGCTGTGGCCGGAGTTTTGGGAGGAGACCCCAAACAGGGCAAATGGCCCCAAGGGGGTCGAGATCAACCCATGACCTGGTATGAGGCTAAAGGGGTTCTGGATGCTGTTTTTCAACGGCTCGGGCTCCCGATCGAATACCAGCCTGATCAACGAGATCCCCTGCTCCATCCTGGTCGCACCGCGTCCCTGTGGATTCGAGGCAACCACCTTGGCACCTTTGGCCAACTCCATCCCCAGGTCCGTCAGGAACGGGGATTGCCTGATGCCATTTATGCCTTTGAGTTAAATCAGGATGTGATCCTGGACTTTATGGATCAAGATGAGTACTTAACTCCCCTGTTCCGCGCCTATTCTACTTTTCCAGCCTCCGATCGAGACCTAGCCTTCTTCGCCGCCACCAAAATTTCTGTAGCGGAACTGATTCGGGTCATGACCAAAGCTGGGGGACAACTGCTGGAGTCGGTTGAGGTCTTTGATGAGTACCGGGGTGAGCATGTTCCCCCAGGGCAGCGGAGTCTGGCTTTCCGTTTAACCTACCGGGCCACCGATCGCACCCTGACCGATGCTGAGATCGAGCCCTTACACCAGCAGGTTCGAGAGGCGTTAGTGGACAAATTTCGAGTGGAATTAAGAAGTTGATTGCCCCAGAATCGCCAATCCCACCACCATAATCGTTGTAGGAGACGCGATTCATCGCATCTCCTACAACAAAAACAACCAGGAGGACCTCCAAGATTATGCCCAAATATGTGATGTGGGGCAGTTATTGCCAAGATGTATTGGAGAAACGAACCCCTTTCCGGCAGGCCCATCTGGATGGACTGGCAGCCCAAAAAGCGGAGGGGAAATTGATCACCGTTGGTCCCACCAAAGATGTCACCAAAGTCTTTGCCATCTACGAAGCCGAAGATGAAGCCACCGTGCGTCAACTGGTAGAGTCAGACCCCTACTGGCAGAACGGAATCTGGACGGACTACGACGTGAAAGAGTGGATCCAGGTCCATTAAACCAGAAACCTGCACTCGTTCCGGGTCCAGGCAGGTCGTCAGAATTTGACCTTGTAAAGCTGGAACAACTCTCCTGGCTGGGTAGCAACAATTTTTGCCCCAGCAGCAGCAATCGTTTTCTCCCAATCTTGGATCGTTTCCAGAAAGACCTCTGGCCCGAGATAGGTCTCCAGGATAGCCCAGTTCTCTGCCAGGGAAGTCTCTGGATTCAACACATCAAAAACAAAGAACCCCTCTGGCTTGAGTACTCGCTTGACCTGGGATAGGACCGCAGACCAGTAGGTCAACGAGTAGTAGCAACTGAAGCCCGTCCCGATCGCCAGATCAAAGTATGCCGGTTCATATTCCAGATCATGGGCTGGAGCCAATTTCACCCCTTTGAACAATTTAGAATTGAGCTGGGGACCCCGAGCAACCAGGGTATCACGGGCAAAAGCACTGATCTCCTGACCGTAAAAAAACGCTTCCCAATCTCGCCAGGGGTAAATCAGAAAGCTGACCCCACAGCCGAGATCAAGACAGCGCTGGTTTTTCTTGGGTTGAGCCAACTGCCAGAAGGTGGAAGTCAGCTTGGCCTGGAGCAAGCCAGATTTCCATTCCTGAAAAATGGGCATAGCTTCAACTTCCGTTGGCAATTGGAAGGGCTCCCGCCGGTATTCCCGATCGAAACGGTCCCTCACCGCATTCAGTCGGGGCTGCCAGTCTTCCGCAGGGGGAAGTTGTAGATCGGAAGAATCATGGGAATAAGGCCCTTTTTTGTGAGCCGCGCGATCATCAGTCAATTTAACTACCTTTCAAAGCCTTACCGAGATGTTGCCGACCTGCTTTACTAACCAACCATATTGGCCAAGCCAGGGAAAACATGAGCCGATTTGGCAATGTCTGGGTCAAAAATGTCTTCCGAAATCCACTCCAGAACATCCAGGCCCCACCCAGGTAAATGCCCAGCAAGGCCCAACCTGCTAATCCCATCAGTTAACCTCCAGACAAAATGAATTGGGTCAGTTCAGGTACTATCAATTCAGAACTGCCTGATTCCAGTTTACTCAGTTCATCCGTCATCTTCCAATCGTCAGGTTTTTTCGAAGCAAGGATGTCGTCCGGGGGAAAGGGAGATCACCCTGCTTGACTGTCCCAAGGCAACAAAATGGAGAAAAATTCTGCTCATCCTGGGTGATCCTCCCGGTTGAGAGATAGCCTAAGTTTAAGAGGAAGAGCAGACTAGAGTCGGCGCAAGTCAGTATTTCCAACAGAGACCGGTAGTGATTATATCCAGAAGATGGGAGAAACCCTATGCGAGCAGTGCTGATGGCTGGTGGATCGGGAACCCGGCTCAGGCCCCTGACCTGTGATTTGCCGAAACCAATGGTTCCTATTCTGAATCGACCCATTGCTGAGCACATCGTTAATCTCCTCAAGCGGCACGATATTACAGAGGTTATTGCAACCTTGCACTATCTCCCAGATGTCATGCGAGATTACTTCCAGGATGGTAGTAACTTCGGAATCCAGATGACTTATGCCGTGGAAGAGGATCAACCCCTGGGAACGGCTGGTTGCGTCAAGAACATTGCTGAGCTTCTGGATCAAACCTTTCTCGTCATCAGTGGAGACAGTATCACCGATTTTGACCTGACTGCAGCGATCCAGTTTCATCGCGAGAAACGATCGAAGGCCACCCTGATTCTGACCCGGGTACCCAATCCGATCGAGTTCGGGGTGGTGATCACCGATGAGAACTTGCAGATTCGCCGCTTTCTGGAAAAGCCTTCTACCAGCGAAATCTTCTCCGACACGGTGAACACCGGCACCTATATCTTGGAACCGGAGGTGTTGGACTATCTCCCAGCGCAACAGGAATCTGATTTCTCCAAAGACCTGTTTCCCCAACTCCTGGAACAGGGAGAGCCCATGTATGGCTATATTGCAGAGGGCTACTGGTGCGATGTTGGCCATCTGGACGTTTATCGAGAAGCCCAGTACGATGCCTTACTCCGCCGGGTCCAGTTGGAGTTTGCCTATCCGGAAGCCAGTCGCTGGGAAATTGATGGCAAAACCCTGACTTCTGCCCGAGCCGGAGCCATGGATCTGGAAAGAAGTCGTCCAGCCCTGACCCGATCGATGGACCCAGAAGGGGGCGAACGACTGGCCACCGACATGCTCTTGATCGGGCAAAACACCTATATTGACCCTTCCGCCCGCCTGGAGGCTCCGGCCATGATTGGTCATAACTGTCGAATTGGTCCTCGGGTTCACATCAGCGCTGGAACCGTGATTGGGGACAACGTCACCGTCGGAGCCGATGCAGATTTGAAGCGTCCGATTATCTGGAATGGAGCAATCATTGGGGATGAAGCCCGTCTGCGGGCCTGTGTGATTGGTCGGGGCACCCGTATCGATCGGCGCGCCCATGTTCTGGAGGGGGCGATCGTGGGTTCCCTCTCCATGGTGGGAGAAGAAGCCCAGATCAGCCCCAATGTGCGGGTCTGGCCCAGCAAGAAGGTTGAGCCCGGGGCCATCCTCAACATCAACCTGATCTGGGGCCATGCCGCCTATCGCAATTTGTTTGGGCAACGGGGGGTTTCTGGCCTAGCCAATGTTGATGTAACCCCAGAATTTGCCGTCAAGTTGGGAGCAGCCTATGGGTCCACCCTGCGATCGGGGGTGCAGGTCACAGTTTCCCGCGACCAGCGCAGTATCTCCCGCATGGTTTCCCGATCCCTGATCGCTGGACTCATGTCGGTGGGGGTCAATATTCAAAACCTGGAAGCCACAGCCATTCCCGTCGCTCGCACAGTGATTCCCTCCCTGGGCAGTGCCGGGGGCATTCACGTCCGGGTCCATCCAGAGCGATCGGATCATGTTCTGATTGAGTTTATGGACCATAAGGGGATTAACATTTCCAAAGCTCAGGAAAAGAAGATTGAAGGGGCTTTCTTCAAGGAAGACTTCCGCCGCGCCCAGATCCATGAAATCGGCAATGTCATCTATCCGGGACAGGTGATCGATGCCTACAGCACAGCTTTTGAAAAACATCTAAATGTCCGCAGCATTCGCAATACCAACTCCAAAGTTGTGATTGACTATGTGTACGCCGTCTCTGGAGCCGTACTTCCCCAACTGCTGGCCAAATTTGGCTGCGATGCCGTGGTCCTGAATGCCAGTCTGGGGCTAACTGCGCCTTCTGCCACCGATCGTGAAGGCTTATTGAACCAGTTGGGCCATGTGGTCGAGGCCCTACGGGCCACCTTCGGGGTCCAGGTCTCTGCCAACGGGGAACAACTGATTCTGGTGGACGAGTCCGGGATTCCGATTCGGGGAGAAATGCTGACCGCCCTGATGGTGGAAACCATCCTGACCAACCATCCCCGGAGCACCGTGGTCGTTCCAGTGCATGCTTCCAGTGCCGTGGAGCAGATCGCCCGTCGTCATGATGCCCGCGTGATTCGGACAAAAGCCAATCCTACGGCACTGATGGAAGCGTCCTACACCAATCCCCATGTGGTCCTGGGAGGCAGTGGAGAAATGGGATTTATTTTTCCCCAACTTCATCCCGGCTTTGATGCCATGTTCTGTATTGCCAAACTAATTGAAATGTTGACCCTGCAAGAACGCACCCTGGGCCAGATTCGATCGGATTTACCCAGAGTCGCCCATCGAACCTACACGATTCGTTGCCCCTGGACTGTGAAAGGCTCTCTGATGCGTTATCTGGTCGAGTCCCATCCGGCGGAAAATTTGGAACTGGTCGATGGAGTCAAGATTTTCAACTATCAATCGGATAGCTGGGTGCTAGTGTTACCCGATGCCGGGGAACCCCTGGTACATATTTTCGCCAATAGTGAAGACCGGGGCTGGGTAGACGAAATCTTACGAGAGTATCGCACCCGAGTTCAGGAATTCGTAGACCAGGAACAGGGGGTCGAGGAATTCAAACCCGATCTGTACAGTGGCTTTTAAGACCCAAACTATGAATGCTGATACCACTCTGGCTCGTCAACTGGATTTGATGATCCGAGCCAAATATTCCCTGATTTATATTGTCTCTACCGAAGAAGACCCGGTAGAGAGCCTACTCCACCAGGTGGCAACCCTGGTCTCCGTTCCCCGCAGCCTGCTCCTCTGGGATGTGGTTCGAGGATGGCAGGACAATGGCGCAGATAAGGGCTCTGTCATGGCAGCCCTGACCCGCATCAGTAAAGCGGATCCCCAGATTCCGGCCCTGTTTGTGTTACGCGATCTGCACCCCTACCTGCACCTCCACTATCCTCAAGGAGACAAGCACTCGGCGATCGTGCGGGAACTGCGCAACCTGGCCCGGGACCTGAAACAGACGCGCAAAACCCTGATTCTGACCAGCCCGATTCTGGAACTCCCGGCAGAATTACGGGACGAAGTCACCGTCCTGGACTTTCAGTTACCCACCATCCCCGAGATCAATCAGCTGCTACAACAGCTCATCGTCCCTGAAAAACTCAAGCTCAGTCCTCTGGGACGGGAGCAACTGGTGAAAGCCTGTCAGGGATTGAGTCGATCGCGGATTGAGCGGGTCTTAGGCAAGGCCCTGGCGGATAAACAACAGGTTGATGAGTCAGATATTGACAGTGTGCTGGAAGAAAAGCGCCAGGCGATCCGCCAGACTGAAATTCTGGAGTTTCTACGTGGACAGGAGTCGCTCAAACAGGTGGGAGGTTTAGAAAACCTAAAGCAGTGGGTGCAGATGCGGCGGGATGCTTTCACAGAAGAGGCTCGTCGCTATGGCATTCCCAACCCCAAAGGCGTCCTGCTGGTGGGGATCCAGGGCACCGGGAAATCCCTGTCTGCCAAAACGATCGCCCATGAATGGCATTTGCCCTTGCTGCGGCTAGACACAGGTCGCCTGTTCGGGGGCATCGTGGGGGAAAGTGAAAGCCGGGTGCGCCAGATGATCCAGGTCGCAGAAGCCATGGCCCCCTGCGTGTTATGGATCGATGAAATCGACAAGGGCTTTGGCAATATTGCCGGGGGCAGCGATGGGGACTCTGGCACCAGTCGGCGTGTCTTCGGCACCCTGATCACCTGGATGCAGGAGAAGACCAGCCCCGTTTTCATTGTGGCCACTGCCAACAATGTCCGGATTCTGCCTGCAGAACTGCTCCGGAAAGGCCGGTTCGACGAAATTTTCTTCCTCAACCTCCCCACGGCTGCAGAACGTCAAGAGATCTTCCGGGTGCATTTACAGCGCTGGCGACCTAACCGATTGCGAGACTTTGATCTGCCTCTGCTGGCCGATCAGACAGAGGATTTCAGTGGCGCTGAAATTGAACAGGTGATTGTGGATGCCATGCATCGAGCCTTCTTCGATCGTAGTGTCACAGGACAACGACGAGATTTCACCAGCAACGACATTGTACGGGCGATCGAAGAGACGGTTCCACTGGCTGCGATTGCCCGTGACCAGATTTCGGGATTGAAGCGCTGGGCCGCTGAAGCTGGTGCTCGAACCGCTTCCAGCGACAAGGAATTGATCGAGGAACTGCGGAAATACGTCCACCGGTCAGAGAATTAATGGCTCCAACTAGCCGGATCAGCCTTGAAGTTTATGAAGTTTATGAGGATGAATTTTGAATTTTGTCAGGCTTTGACCAGGACACAAGGTATTTTGACTTTTGAACTACGTTAATCTAGAGGGTATGCCTGCCCACACGCAGTATCGGAAAAGCGAACCGTTATGTCTCACTTCACCACCATTCAAGTCCATATCAAAGACGGTGAGATTTTATCCCAAGTTCTGGAAGAACTGGGATACGAGGTAGAACGGGATGCTGCCGTCCGGGGCTATCAGGGCGATCGCACCTACGCCGAGTTCGTCATCCGCCAGGACAACGGCTATGACCTGGGGTTTCGCCTGAACGGGAACAACTATGAACTGGTCGCTGATTTTTGGGGCGTTGCCATGAATCAGAAAACCTTTGTGAATCAGGTCTCTCAGAAGTATGCTCACAAGATGTTGCTGAGTACAGTCCAGGATCAGGGGTTTACCGTCGAAGCGGAAGAAATACTACCGGATGGGACCGTCAGGGTTTTAGTAGGGCGCTGGGCCTGATTCTCCCGATCGGCAGGGCACCGTTACCCGCATTGACCAGAAGCAAGTGAACTGAGGTTAGGGGTCACCGGCTGTGATGGATTGGCAGACAACGTCGGGCTTAACCAGTTGGGAGGGAAGATTCCTGGGAGCGAACCTCTCGGGATACGTTCTCTCTAAGACATTTCCGTTCCATCTTATTCTGGGGCAGGATTTACAAATCTTGCAGAGTGGCGATGCCATTCAGCAGCTATTTCCTGGGATTACGGTAGGGTCATCCCTGCAACAGCATTTCTATATCCGTTATCCTAATGGCCCAATCAACTATGGTGAGCTGAGTCAGCAATCCAGTACATCCATGGTTCTGGAGGCCAGCGACAACAGTTTACAGCTCCAGGGGCAATTACTGTTTAGCGAAAATCGGGACATCCTCTTTTTCCTGGGCATTCCCCACATCCCCCATCTGGAAGCCCTGAAGATTTTGGGCGCAAACCTCTCAAACTGGAAAGTTCAGGATTCGGTTGCAGACTTTCTCTTCCTGCTGCAGGCCCGCACCGTCAGTCTCTCGGATGCCAGACGGTTGGCGGAAAAACTGACTGAACAGCGGGCGGAATTGCACCGGGCCTTGGCCCAATCCGAACTAACCACCGCTGTGCTAGAGCAGGCCACGGATGCGATCGAAATCATGGACCCGGAGTTGAAAATTCTCTACGTCAACTCAGCCTTTGAGAAGATCACGGGGTATAGCCGCTCTGAGGCGATCGGGAAAACCCCCGCCACCCTTTTCCGAGCAGGCCAGCCCGAGGAAGGCATTTATGCCGAAATCTCCCGTTCCCTTTCATCTGGTCAGGTCTGGCACGGCTCCTATATCGGCAGACGCAAAGATGGCTCTTTCTACCATCAGGAAGCCACCCTTTTCCCGGTACTGAACTACGAGAACGAAGTCACAAACTACGTCGCGATCAAACGGGATATCAGCGATCGCAAACAGACCCAAACCAAGTTAGAACATTCCCTCTCCATCCTCAATGCAACTTTTGAAGCCACTGCTGACAGTATTCTGGTCACCGATATTCGGGGGAAGATCCTGCATTTCAACCAGAAGTTTGTCGATCTCTGGCAAATTCCTGCCTCGATCCTGAACCTGCGAGATAATCGCCAGTCCGTTCTGCATCATATTGCGGGTCAGCTCCGGGATCCCCAGAGCTTTTCCTCCAAAAAAATGCTGGAACTGTATGTCCGCCCCCACACGGAAAGTTACGACATCCTGGAACTGAAGGATGGCAGAGTTCTGGAGCTCTATTCCTCACCCCAGCGCCTGGATGATGTGGTGATTGGGTGGGTCTGGAGTTTCCGCGATGTGACGGAACGGCAACGAACAGAGGCCAGAATGCGCTATCAGGCACTCTACGACACGCTCACGGGATTGCCCAACCGGGTCTTATTTCACGATCGCCTCTCCGATGCCCTGGCCCAAGCTGGAGGCCGGGAGATTCAGGTTGCCGTTCTCTTCCTGGATCTGGATCGGTTTAAGCTGATCAACGATACTCTGGGTCATGCAGCCGGAGACCTTTTACTGCAGGAGTTTGCCCAACGTCTGAGATCCTGCCTGCGGGATAGTGATGTGCTGGCGCGCTGGGCTGGGGATGAATTTACCCTCTTAATTCCCCGTATTAATGGTGCAGAAGAAGCTGCCGCGATCGCCCAGCGCATTATGGAGACCTTGAAACCAGAGTTTAACCTGGATGGCCACCTGTTACGAGTCACCAGCAGCATTGGCATTGCCATCTATCCCCAGGATGGGACCGATGCCGAAACCCTGCTCAAACACGCCGATGCCGCTCTGTATCAAACCAAAGAGGCGGGTCGAAATGGATACCACTTTTATACATCCACCACAAATTCTGCAGCCTCTGCCTGGTTGACCCTGGAAAACCACCTGAACCGAGCCCTGGAGCGGCAGGAGTTTGTTCTGCACTACCAGCCCCAGGTCAATCTTGTGACGGGAGAAATTATTCAGATGGAGGCCCTGTTGCGTTGGCAGAGTCCTGAGTTAGGGCTAGTCTCTCCGGATCAGTTTATTCCACTGGCTGAGGAAAGCGGGCTCATCCTGGCGATCGGTGAGTGGGTGCTCCGCACAGCCTGTCGGCAACAGCGCCTTTGGCAGGAGAGCAGTCTCCCATCTGTTGGTATTGGGATTAACCTCTCTGGCCACCAGTTCAAGCAGCCCAGGCTGGTGGAAAGCATCCACCAAATTTTGCAAGAGACAGGGATGGAACCTCGATACCTGGAACTGGAAATTACTGAAACCACGGTGATGAAGGATGTCGATCGCACCCACCTCACCCTGGAAGAACTGCACCAACTGGGCATCTCCATCGCTCTGGATGACTTCGGTACGGGCTATTCATCCCTCAACTACCTTAAAAAGTTTCCGTTTCACACCCTGAAAATTGATCAATCGTTTATTGCAGAGGTAACCACAGATACCAATGATGAAGCGATCGTCACCGCTATCATTGCCCTGGGGCGGGTCTTAAAGCTGAAGCTGGTGGCGGAAGGCGTTGAGACTAGGGAACAGGCCCAGTTATTGCAGTCGCTGGGATGCGAGACCATGCAGGGCTATCTGTTCAGCCATCCCGTTCCGGCAGACCGGGCCACAGAATTGCTCCAGCACCGATCGTCGCCAGAACTGTTGCCCCCCATCTCGGGATCAACTGATTTGGGTTAAGCTAAACCCGGACTATTCACATGCAAATGCAAGGGCCATGACACCTCCACGTGTTCTCTGTCTGGGAGAGATTCTCTTTGATTTCCTGGCCAATCAACCCGGCCTGCCCCCCGATCAGGTTCGGTCCTGGACACCTTATGCAGGAGGTGCGCCAGCGAATGTGGCCTTTGCCCTGACCAAATTGGGGACATCCGCTGGCTTTATCGGCTGTGTGGGCCAGGATCAATCCGGGGAGGAATTGATCCGATTGCTGGATGAGGCAGGCGTGGATCGGAGCGGCATCCAGCGGTATCCAGCTCCCACCCGCAAAGTCTCCGTCGTCCTTTCCGAGACAGGCGATCGCACCTTTGCCGGGTTTCGGGGCGGATACCAGGCCAGTGACTTCGCTGACGCTTACCTGCAGGCCGACCTCCTCCCCACCTCCCTGTTCGAAACGGCTGATTTCCTGGTCCTGGGCACCTTAGAACTGGCCTATCCCGACAGTCGGGCCGCGATTGAGCGGGCGATCTCCCTGGCGGAACAACACTACGTCAAGATTCTGGTTGATATCAACTGGCGACCCATGTTCTGGCCCGACTTAGCCGTTGCCATCCCCCTGATTCAGATTCTGTTAAAACAGGTGGACTTTCTCAAGCTCTCCGTGGAAGAGGCCGAGTGGCTATTCGGGACCAGTGATCCGGGGGCGATCGGCCATCGGCTAGGCAATGTTGAAGGTGTTCTGGTAACTGCTGGTGCAGCCGGGTGCGCTTACTGCCTGAGCAACCATGAGGGCAGACTGTCTGCCTTTGAAGTGGATGTAGAAGACACCACTGGAGCTGGGGACGGCTTTGTTGCTGGCTTTGTGCATCAGCTCTGCACCCGGGGCTGGCCAGCCCTGCAAGAGGCAGACCAAGTGAGAGATGTGGTTATCTATGCCAGTGCGGTCGGGGCTCTGACTGCCCTACGCCCAGGCGCGATCGCCGCCCAGCCTACCGGAGCCGAGGTTGATGCGTTTTTATATTTGAATCACCTCAACTCATAACCCCCTATCAGGCAGGGCGATCGCAGGCAAATCATGCCCGATCCGAGGGAAACCATGGAAAATAGGAGGATGAAGCAGTGGACCGATCGGTTTGCCGGTGATCTCAATGGCACAAGCACTTTCCAACCCGCTCACCTTGCAAGAATTTCTGGAATTGCCAGAAACCAAACCAGCCAGTGAATACATCGACGGACGGGTGATTCAAAAACCCATGCCCAAGGGACGACATAGCCGTTTGCAAGGAAAACTCTGTGCCGCCATCAATCAAGTTGCAGAGGATCTGAAAATTGCCTATGCCTTCCCCGAATTGAGATGTAGTTTTGCAGGGCGATCGATCGTTCCTGATATTGCAGTCTTTCGCTGGCATCGGATTCCCTTCACAGCCGCAGGGGACGTTCCCGACAACTTTGACCTTCCACCCGATTGGACCATTGAAATCCTTTCCCCGGAACAGAAGCCCAATAAAGTGTTGGGAAATCTACTCCACTGTCTGGAACATGGGAGTAATCTGGGCTGGTTCATTGACCCGGATGATGTCAGTATTCTGGTGTTACAGCCTCAGCAACAGCCAGTTCTGTGTCAGGGCACTCAAGTCCTCCCAGTCTTGCCTGACTTGGCACTCCCCCTCACAGGAACTCAAGTGTTCCACTGGCTCAAAATGGGACAATAATTCGGAGGAATTTGTGACAATTTTTTGAAAGCCTTCGGCAGGAAGTCCCCAATCGTAAGGTCTCCGTCTAAACCCATCGCTTTAGAAGAATTTCCGCAGCTACCAGAAACCAAACCCCTGCCAGAATGTAACAAATCCAAATTATGGATCTTTTGTACTATAATAAACTACTAGCGCAGTCCAACCAAGGTATAGATTAACGAAATGCCTTAGGATAAAGATGGCGATCGAAATTGAACGCAAATTTCTAGTAAATGGAGAAGCGTGGCGCAGTCTCGGCCAGGGCACGCCCTATCGCCAGGGCTATATTGCGACGGTCAATGGCACAACTGTGCGGGTGCGAATTGCCGGAACCCAGGGCTACATTACCCTGAAGGGATTCAAGACTGTGCTGGCCCGATCTGAGTTCGAATATCCCATCCCCCTGGAGGACGCCGCCACCCTGCTGGAGCAGTTCTGCGATCGGCCCTTGATTGAGAAAGTACGCTATCGGATTCCGATCGGGGATCTGGTCTGGGAAGTGGATGAGTTCACCGGAGAAAACCAGGGTCTGATCGTGGCCGAGGTGGAACTGCAGGATGAACAGCAAGCCATTGAGCTGCCGGATTGGGTTGGCGCAGAAGTTTCCCACGACCCCCGCTACCTGAACGCCAACCTGGTCCGGCACCCCTACAGCCGCTGGTGATCAGGTTGAGGCAAACCGCCGATCGACCACGGCCCAATTCACCACATTCCACCAGGCAGTCAGGTAATCGGCCCGCCGGTTCTGGTACTTGAGATAGTAGGCATGCTCCCAGACATCATTGCCCAGGATCGGCGTCAGTCCCTCGCTCAGAGGACTATCCTGGTTCGCCGTACTCATCACCTTGAGCTGTCCCTGGGCATCCTGGACCAACCAGGCCCAGCCACTGCCAAAGCACTTCATCCCGGCCTGATTAAATTGCTGCTTGAAACTATCGAAGCTGCCAAACTGTTTTTTAATCGCCTGACCCAGTTCCCCCTGAGGCTCCCCACCCCCATCCGGCCCCATACTTGACCAGAACAGAGTGTGATTGACGTGGCCCCCGCCATGATTGCGTACCGTGGTGCGAATTTCCTGGGGTACCGCCTGCAAATCTTTGAGCAGGTCTTCCGCACTCTTGCCCTTCAAGTCTGGAAAGCGGGCGATCGCTCCATTCAGAGTCGCCACATAGGCTGCATGGTGCTTGTCATGATGAATCCGCATCGTGCGTTCATCAATATGAGGTTCCAAGGCATTGTAGGCGTAGGGCAACGGGGGCACCGTGAAGGGACCCTGGGGCAACTCCGCCGCCAGCGCTTCTAGCCCCAAAGACTCCATTCCCAGAAAGGTTCCGGCGGTTCCGGCTCCCAGCAACAACAGAACATGGCGGCGCTTGAGAGACATGATGCTTCTCCTCAGAGATTATTGTCAAATACGATGCGGGGAGCCAGCAGCTCAGTTTCGTCTACCTGAACCCATTGCCCGATCCCCAGAAAGCGATCGTCTCCATGGTAGACCCGAATCATGGCCTTTGACAGATCCATCCCTGGCGACCAGGGAATGGACTGGCCCTGGCACCAGCGCTGGGCTGCGGGCACCGGCAGGTCGATCGCCGGGAGATGTCTCAGGGCAGCATCAGGAGGAAGGGGCTGCCAGATCTCCTGTGGCAATCGGATCTCCAGATCTTCCAGGGTGAGGCTATCAGCCAACTGGAAGCCACAACTCTCGGTTCGCTCCAATTTTGCCAAGGTTCCGCCCGTCTGTAAGACCTCCCCCAAATCGCGGGCGATCGCCCGAATATAGGTGCCCGGACCACAGGCGATCTCCAGATCGATCTCCGGGAAATCCCCCGATCGCCAGGCCAAAATCTCAATCCGCGATACTACTACAGATCGGACAGGCACCTCGATCGTCTCACCGGCTCGGGCCAGATTGTACAGTCGCTGCCCCTGCACCTGAATCGCACTGTACATCGGTGGCACCTGCTGGATCTGACCGACAAATTGGGGCAGCGCAGCCTGTACCTGGGGCAGATCCAGATGGGGAACCGCATGAGCCGCGATCACCTCCCCCTCCAGATCATCCGTGGTGGTTTGCAGGCCAAACCGCACCGTCGCCCGATAGGCTTTCCCATCCGGCAAAAACTGCAATAGGCGCGTAGCCCGATCGAGGGCTATCGGCAATACCCCAGTTGCCGCCGGGTCCAGGGTACCCCCATGGCCCACTCGCTTCATTTTCAACAAGCGCCGCACCCGAGCTACACAGTCGTGAGACGTCAGGCCAGCCGGTTTGTTCAGATTTAAAAACCCACAAAAATTCGCCATAGATTGTGCTGAGGAAAGCTCCGACGGTTATTGCACGGATCCGCCGATCGCCTGCTCTAGTTGAGCCGTGGTCAAAGATTGCACCAGATGAAGATCCAGAGGTCCCTGACTCAGAAAGTCTGCATAAGCAGCAGTCAGGTAAGCCCGGTATTCCGATCGACCCGCCACATAAGTCTGAAAAAAAGCAACCGTCAGGGCATTCATGTAGCGACGGGCAATTCGAGGATTAGGCCCAACCAGGGCATCAGGAATTGGGACAGGCCCACCCGCAGGTCCTGCTTCTGCAATCATGGAAAAGTGTGTCCCACCTTTGACAGCCGCCAGGTAGCGATGGGTGGTCGTCAACCAGGTGAAAGGAAAGAGTTGTTCGGGCAGTGCCGGGGTTACAGTATCCGCCAAACCCGTCACGACCATCACGGGCACTTGAATTTTGCTCAAGCTTTCTTTCCCCAGGACCGTGCCTGCCACCGGGTTAATCGCGATCGTCGCCTTAATGCGAGAATCATAGAGGATACGAGATGCATTCACCTGGGTAGCCAAACACTGAAGCAAGAGAGACAGATTCAGAGAGTCCGCACCCGGTGGACAAGCTTGCTGGAGCCGGGAAAAGTTAATCCCAGGGCTAACCACCACCAGCGCCGTATAGCCTCCAAAGGATTGACCCACAATCCCAACCTGACGGGTGTTGAGGAGACCGCGATACTCAGAGACTCCCTGGCTGAGTTGCTCCAGTTCATCCAACAAAAATCGGATATCCAGGGGCCGATCGATGAATTCTGAAGGCTCCACCACCTCACTGGCCCGACCACTGATCAGGGCACTCAACTGTCGGGCATTACTGCCCAAATGCTCCGGCACCGCCACCGCAAATCCGTAGGAAGCGAGTTGCTGAGCCAGATAAGCCAGGGTGCTCCGGTCTGAACCGACACCGTGGGAAATGACGATCACCGGGTAGGGAGGTTGGGGGGCATCCTGGGAGCGTTGCCCCTGGGGCAGATAAATATCCGCCGGATAGGTCCGCTGCCGGGATAGATCATTGAGAACGATCGTGCGCTGCTTCCAGGTGTAGGGGCCGCGATTCCGCAAATCGGGTTGATCCTTAAAGGGAATCACCGGAATCGTCGTTGCTTCCGTAGCAGCCACCCGAAAGATGGCAGCCTGGGCCTGATTGGTTTGCTGAATAAACTGCTGCAAAACACCCGCAATCTCCAGAGAGCGGGCTACATTAATTCGCAGTTCCCGGCTGGGAAATTTTTTCAGTACATTCAGCAGGGTCAGACCATCAGCATCCGCCGCTGATAGGATCAGGGCCGATCGGATAGCATAAAACCCAGACAGGCCGGAATCCACCTGGATCACCTGCCCCAGACGTTGGAGCAGGTTTTCTCCGATCGGGGTGTAGAGAAATTGAGAAATCGCCACCGGACTGAGGTCAATCCGGCTCAGGAGCACCGAACGAAACTGCTGCAACTGTCCAGGCTCAACATACTCGGCATAAGCAGCCAGATCATCTTTAATCACCCCAGTTCTGGCATAGGTCTCCAGGGAATTGATGGAGATGGATCGTTCCAGCACACTGTAAGAGACATGAATTCGCTCAGCAGCCATAGCAGGCAAGCTGCTCACCATTGCGCAGGCAATCCCAAGCAGCAATGACCACGGCCCCCCAAGGGGGGATTGACGAATCCGCAATTTCATCTTTCTGCCGCCATCCGTCCCTGTTTACCTAATCTAACCAGCATGAAATAACTGAAGGCCACGACATACATAATCAGGAAAATAAACCCTACAAACCCGAGAAACTTAGGGTTGCTGTTGGCATGAAAGTATTCTCTAAACAGGAAGGGGGGGTGAAACCAGACCTGGCAGAAGCGATTGGCCAGAGCCTCTTTGGAGAAGGCACAATTCAGAAAGGGAATGGTAACCAGGGCTCCCAGGGTGGAATACACAGTGACAGCCCACCGCCATGCCATAAAGGCCAATTTTAAGGGGCTTTCCGATTGCTCATGCAACTCTTCATTCAGATCAATCCAGAACCAAAGTCCGATCGGAATTAGGATGCGCGCCAGGAAAGAAGATAAGAAGCTGACTGGAATCGCTCCAATCATCAGATAAACCGTAATTGCCAGTAAGCTAGAAACACGCCAATAAATCGCTAGCAGGCGCTGAATTGCTTCATTTTTCTGAACAAATGCCCAAACCAACAAAACCAGTGGGAGGATAACAGTAAGGAGCACCGCCAGCCGATAGTCCATCCAGACCAAAGGCTCGAACCAAAGCTTTCCTGGCATGATTTAATCCGTACAAAAAATAGCAATTCACCTCAATAGTATCAAGTTTCATCGTAGTCGTATGGATGCTCTCCTGATTCTGTGTTTTGCCCTGATTCCCCCTGTGCTCTCCCTCTGGATCATGCGTTGGGCTGAAGTGCAGGCCCAGCAAAGATTAAGGGCAGCTACAGATTTGGCCACTTTACAGGGGTTGCAACGGGTACGACAGGCTCAGGGCAATCACTACGGGATTGAAGGCCTAGGTTATCAGATTGGGGATCTGACCTGCCAATTCAACGCCCGTTCCGCTTACATTCGCTGTGCGGTCAACCCCTATGGCCCCTGCCAGCAATGTCCCCATTACCAATCCATTGAGTTTGCCGAGTGAGGAGCCCAAAACCATCGTGACTGTCCCCTCTGTTGCCCGATCGCCCATTCGAGGGACCACTCGTTTGCTGGGGGTCATCGGCGATCCAATTCAGCACTCCCTCTCACCCGTCATGCATAATGCTGCGATCGCCGATCTGGGTGTGGATTATGTCTATCTGCCGTTTCACGTCAAACCATCTGACCTGACCCCAGCGATCAAAGGATTCGAGGCGATCGGCGTCCAGGGATTCAGTATCACCCTGCCCCACAAACAAACCATTTTGCCCCTGCTAACCCGGATTTCAGAAACCGCTCAGGCGATCGGAGCCGTCAACACAGTCTGGTGGACCGATCAGGGCTGGAGTGGCACCAATACGGATGTGGAGGGCTTCATCGCACCTCTGAAATCAGAGCAGCGGGATTGGGCCAACCTAACCGCCGTCATCCTCGGCAATGGGGGGGCGGCCCGGGCCGTGGTGGCTGGCTGTGCCCTGTTGGGCTGCCAGCAGATCCGGGTGGTGGGACGGAATGCCCCCAAATTAAGTCAGTTCGTCGAGAGCTGGCAGCAATCCCCTTTCACCATGACCCTGACCGCCCACCCCTGGGCGGATCTGCCCACCCTGCTGCCCGAGGCTGGCCTGGTGGTCAACGCCACTCCGATCGGCATGGCCCCTCAGACAGCCCAGTCGCCTCTCAGTGCAGACCTCATCGGGCACCTGACTGCCGGTGCGATCGCCTACGACCTGATCTATACCCCCCGCCCAACTCGCTTCCTGGAAGAGGCCCAGGCCCAGGGGGCAGCCCCGATCGATGGACTGGAAATGCTAGTGCAACAGGGGGCCGCCGCCCTTCAGATCTGGTTGCAGCAGCCTGCTCCCGCTGACATCATGCGAGCGGCCCTGCTGGACCATCTGGCCCACCGTTAACCTTTAAGAGGCCGCTGGCTCAAACTTCAGGGACACCCCATTCATACAGTACCGTTGCCCAGTCGGAGCCGGACCATCTTCAAAGACATGGCCCAAGTGACCGCCGCAACGGCTGCAATGGACTTCTACACGGGTCATGAAAAAGGAACGATCGACGGTGGTCGCAATTGCCCCTTCGATCGGGCTGAAGAAACTGGGCCAGCCTGTACCACTGTTAAACTTAGCGTCTGAGGTAAATAGGGGCTGTTCACAGGCAGCGCAGTGGTAAACCCCTTCCCCGTATTGCTTATCCAGGGGACTGGTTCCAGCCCGCTCCGTTCCATGCTGGCGCAGAACCCGAAACTGCTCGGGGGTTAAAACCTGACGCCATTCTTCTTCGGTCTTATTGATTTCAAAATTGCGATCGAGGGTTGCCATAGGTGCTGGTCTCCATTTCATCTCAGAGAAGAATTGCTTCAGGCTAATGCTGAACGCAGGGATCGGGAAAACTCCGGGTTCCCTGACTATCCTTCTATTATTTTGAATAATTATGAGACTTGGCTGAGGTGTGGATAATACAACCCCAATCCAATCCTGGTCACGTCCCCCATTAATAGTAGGATTGAGTTAAAAATTCTAGAGACTACTAGTTATGCAAGGCTTTTGGAGCAATGTTTCCCGTTACCCCCGTTACTTTATCACCGTCGGCCTGGGGGTCTTTTTGAATGTGATTTCCCCCCTGATTCCCCTGCTCAAGCGTCCCAGCACAGCTATTGCCTTGATTGGCATCCTCATTTCAATGCTGGTTTTTGTCGCCTTCACATTGCGGGCGATGCTGGGCTTGACTTAAGTAGAATAGATGTTCGGCTGTCAGTCTTTTGAATTTCAGCCCACAATCGATAGCGGGTTCGACCGACCGATTCAGCGGCGGCACAGCAATTAAAAAAGGCAAGTTAGAGTTATGGCTACGAATCGTCGGGTGGCACGGGTGGCTGAACTGATTAAGCGGGAAGTCAGCCAGATGCTGCTCTCAGAGATTAAGGACGATCGCGTCGGGGCCGGAATGGTCAGTGTCACCGATGTGGATGTTTCCGGAGATCTGCAGCATGCCAAGATTTTTGTCAGCATTTATGGGACGGATGAGGCCAGGGCAGAAACCATGGCCGGGCTTAAATCAGCTACCGGCTTTGTCAGAAGTGAGCTGGGTCATCGCGTCCGGCTCCGACGCACCCCGGAAGTGATCTTTATGGAAGATCGATCGATTGAGCGGGGAACTCGGGTGCTCTCCCTATTAAATCGCTTGAGCGAAGCCAGGCAAACCTCGGATTTAGGAACGGCGGAAGAGAGTACAAACCTGCTCCTAGACGACTTCTTGGATGAGGACACCGATTGACACCTTCTCCTCTGCAATCCCTGCTCCGGTTCCCCCCCTGGGAAACCCTGCCCCTTCGCCAGCAAGTCGCTCAGATGGTGGTCGTCCGAGCCTCCGGTTATTTGTTTGATCATCAGATTCGTTATCCAGCCTGGGAACCTCCTGCTGCTGTACTGCGATCCCTGATCCAGGATCTGGGGGTGGGCGGTGTGATCCTGTTAGGGGGCAGTGCTGGAGAACTTCACCTGCGTACCCAGCAATTGCAAGATTGGGCTCACCTGCCCCTGTTGATCGCAGCGGATGTGGAAGAAGGCGTGGGGCAACGGTTTGCCGGAGCCACCTGGTTTCCACCTCCCATGGCTCTGAACGCCATTTTTCAGCAGGATCAAGCTAAGGCTTTAGGCCATGCTGAGGCAATGGGAGCCACGATCGCCCAGGAGTCTCTGGCGATCGGCCTCAACTGGGTGCTGGCTCCGGTGGTAGATGTTAACAATAACGCAGCTAATCCGGTGATTAACGTCCGGGCCTTCGGTGAAACACCGGAGGTAGTCAGTCACCTGACCGCAGCATTCCTGCGGGGAGCGCAACGCCATCCCGTTCTGACCACAGCCAAGCACTTTCCGGGGCATGGGGATACGGCTGTGGACTCCCACCTGGAACTGCCGATCGTGCCTCACCTGGAAGATCGCCTGCAGCAGATCGAACTCTCGCCCTTCCGGACCGCGATCGGAGCTGGGGTGGATGCGGTCATGAGTGCCCACCTGCAAATTCCCGCCTGGGATCGCACCTACCCGGCCACCCTTTCCCCCCGAATTCTGACCCAGGAACTGCGCCAGAACTTGCAATTTGCCGGGCTGATTGTCACAGACGCTCTGGTGATGGGGGCGATCGCCAACCGCTATGGCACCGAGGAAGCGGCGGTGCTGGCGGTGGAAGCTGGAGCGGATATTCTACTGATGCCTGCCGACCCGGCTGCAGCGATTGAGGCAGTTTGTGCAGCGGTCACCAGCGGGAGAATTCCCCTGGAACGGATTCAGGCTTCCCTGGAACGCATCTGGTGGGCCAAGCAGAAGGTCTGTGCACCTGCGATCGTCTCCGAGGATACCCATCCCCATGCCTGGGAAACCCTACCAGACGCTCCAAGGCAGGACTTTACAGCCCTGCTGTCCCAACCCCAGAGTCTGAAACTGGTCCAGACAATTCTGCAGGAGTCGATGACCTGCCATGGTCAAGCGCCCTCTTTACCACCTGCAGCCAGTCGTAACCTGATTGTCGTGGATAATTTGCTGGACAGCGAGTTTCTGGGGCTGCAAACCCCAGCCATTACCCTGCCCCAATCTCTGGGTTACTCGTTAGCGCTGATCGATCGCCAGACCGCAACCGGGGGTTCCGACCCCAGCGCTATCAACCAACCCACCCTTTTACAGGTGTTTGTGCGGGGCAATCCCTTTCGGGGATCTGCCGGATTAACCCAGACGGTGCAGACCTGTTTCCAATCTCTGATCGAACGGGGGCAACTGCAGGCTCTGGTGGTTTATGGCAGTCCTTACATCCTGGAACAACTTCTCATCACCTTGCCCCCTGACATCCCTTACGTTTTCAGCTATGGCCAGATGGCGATCGCCCAGGCTGTTGCCCTGCAGCACCTCTTCCCCACAGAAAAAGCCACTTCACTCAACCAGGACTGTCCATAGCGAACATCCCAAATTAGCAGACAATCTGACAATATAAAAAATAGCTCTACAGAATCCACCCCATCCCAGCATTAGGGTACTTCGTGAAGAGCAAGGCAAGGGGATTTACTGGATTTACTGGCTTCTCCCATGGTTATTACACACAAAACCGTTGTCATGATTCAACCTTCAAAGCGGCAGGGCCAAATCTGGCAGGCTGCTTTGAACTCCCAGAAAGTTTCCGTGATCTGGGAGGCATCGGATGTGGATCTCTCCCAAATGTTAAGTCGGATTCAGGAGACCGGATTTAATCCCCCTGATCTATTGCTGATTGATGTCGGGGTTTTAAGCTGCAATCCCTATGCTTTCTGCCGCTGGTGCCGGGAACACCACCCCGATCAGAAAATCATTTTGACCAATGTTAGCCAGCGGGAGATTTCCCCGCCAGAACGGCAATGGGCCATGTACCAGGGGGCGCTGGATCTACTGCCCGGCTTCCAGAGAGAAACCCTCCTTACAGGGGTCACCTCAGCCCTGACCCGCGTTTTGACAGCCATGGATGGACAGCAGCTCAATCAGGAATCGCTGATTAACGTTCTGTTCTCCATTACCTCCCTGCAGCATTCCTCCAAACCTCGCAACACCCCTCCCCCCACAGAGAACAGTTCCACGGGTCAGGAGACACCTGTGCCCGCACCTCCCCGCAAAGTCATTCCCAATCAGTTGGTCCAATCCCCCGGCCAGAAGCCCTCGGCCCCCGATCGCATTGCTCCCGTCCCCTTAATCATGGAGGAAGCCTCAGCTAGTCCAGCCGCCGCTTTTCCCGAAGCCATCCCAGGAGACAAGGGGGAAGAAAACCGGCGCAGCTATCGGGGAGTCGTTTATTAATCCAGGGTGGATTCAGAGTTCTGAGCCAATCGCTGCAGGGCAAAGGTAGCTGCTTCGGCCACCTGAGGATGGCTATCTTTTTCCAGATATTTCAGGGCAGATAGAGTCTTGGGGCTGGGTAAATCCCCCAGGGCTTCCGCTAACCGTTGCCGCACCAGCCAATCTTCCGCCTGGGCAAAACGCAAAATCTGATCCACTGCGCCAACGGCTTTGATTTCACCCAGCGCCGAGATCGCAGCTTGCTGCACCACAACCTCTTCACTATCCAGGGCTTTGACCAGCGCATCGTAGGCCCGGGGATCTTTCAGATTTCCCAGGGACACTGCCGCACTGAAGCGCACCAACCAATCGGTATCTTCGTAGAAAGCCCGTATCAGAGGTTCCAGAGCTCTCAGATCGCCCAGATAGCCCAGGGCTCCAGCCGCCCCAGCCCGAATTCCATAATCTGAGTCTGTTTCGAGGAAACGCACCAGAATCGGAAAACATTCTTCCGTAGGCTTCAGTCCCAGGGCAAAAACGGCCATAGACCGAATTTGCAAGTTGTCATCATGCAACACTTTCTTAATCAGCGGCACTGCCTCAACTGCCGGAACGTCCCGGAGTGCAGCCAGGGCCAGCATGCGATCGCGGGAGCTCTGGCTCTCTAGCTGAACAGCAATTTGCTCCAGACCGGGATGAGCCATAATTTTATAAAACTTTACAACTTCTCTCATTTTAGCAGACCATTCCCGGAAGCGCCGCCTTTCAGATCAGGCCCCCCAAAGAAGCCCGGCAGAAACATTCAGGGACAAGACGGACACCGGGTCTCTCTTTCCCCTGGAGGCTTTGCTGAATGCAAATATGAATTACCCTCATCCCCAACCCTTCTCCCGCAGGAGAAGGGAGCTAAAACTCTTGTTCCCTCTCCTTTGGGAGAGGGCTAGGGTGAGAGCTGCATAAGGCTCAAGCACGAAAATCATCCTTCTATTCAGCAACGCCCCCCTGGAGACTAAAAATCCACAAGAAATACATAAAACCATCGTATTATGTAATATTTTTTCCTTTTTATCGGAACAGCGGCGACCAGCGCGTAACAATGTTCAGATTTATACAGAAAGGTCTGTCGTAAATATGGGATGCCTATCCCAGGAAGCAGCGTTGTATGCAATGTCTGTGGAGCCAGTATCTGTGGGAATCACAATCTCAAATTGGTATTAGAGGAAAAGGAATGAGCCGACACTGGAAACGTCTCCTCGCGTTAGCGATCGGAACCCTGGTTTTAGCGGTGTTTGGAACATCGGTCGTCGAAGCAGCCGCTCCTCCCACGCTGGAATCTTTAAGTGCCCAGACCACCCAGCTCCAGCTTTCGATCGATACCACCTGGGTTTTAATTGCCGGTTTCCTGGTGTTTTTCATGCAGACTGGCTTTGCCCTCCTAGAGGCAGGGCTGGTCCGACAGAGTGCGGTGGTCAACACCTTGCTCGAAAACTTTATTGATGCAGCAGTCACGATCCTGGCCTGGTGGGCTGTTGGTTTTGCGATCGCCTTTGGCACCGACGCAGGGGGACTGGGCCTGATCGGTTCAGACAACTTTTTCCTGAGTGAGGCAATTACCTTCACTGCACCCTCCGGTCAATCCACCACCAATCAGTTCATCTTCAATAGCATTCCAACGACCTATGGCATGGGCGCAGGGGGCTCCTCTGTCGGCATTAACACGCTGACGCTTTTCTTCTTCCAATTCGCTTTTGCTGCCACGGCCAGCACCATCACCACGGGGGCAATGGCAGAACGGACGGATTTTCTGGGAGATTTAATTTACACCACCTTCATGGGAGCTTTCAGCTATCCCATCATTGTCCATTGGGTCTGGAATAACGGCGGTTGGCTGGCCAAAATGGGGTATCACGATTTTGCAGGCAGTTCCGTCGTCCATACAGTGGGAGGCGTGACGGCGATCGTGGGGGCTTACCTGCTAGGCCCGAGGGCCAATCGCGGTCCCTGGGGGCAGCCTCCCTTACCCTGTAACCTCTCCCTGGCCACCTTAGGAGCCATGATCCTGTGGTTTGGTTGGTATGGCTTTAACCCTGGGTCTACCCTCTCGACAGGCAATACTGGCCTGATGGCTCTGGTCACCGTCAACACCACTCTGGCAGCCGGTGCAGGCGCAATTTCCACCCTGCTTTATGTCTATATCCGCACAGGTAAGTGGCACCTGTTTTGCACCCTGAATGGATCTCTGGCCGGTCTGGTCGCCATTACTGCCGGATGTGCCTTTGTTGCCCCCTGGGCTGCCGTCCTGATTGGCCTCACTGCTGGCATTCTAGTGATTGTGGTTGTAGACCTGATTGAATCAGCCAAGATCGATGACCCCGTGGGCGCTTTTGGTGTCCATGGCTCCTGTGGCATGATGGGTACCCTGGCGATCGGCTTCCTGGGCCAACCCCAACTTACCCTAAATCAGAAGGGCGGATTACTCCTGGGAGGCGGGTTGGACCTGCTCTTCACCCAATTGATTGGGTTACTCGCCATTATTCTGTTTACTGGGGCTTTCTCATTTATCCTGTTCGGCCTGTTGAAATCTCTGGGCCACCTGCGGGTTCACCCCAAGGCTGACAAGATCGGGATCGATGTTTTTGAGCACGGTGCAACTGCCTGGCCCGATGTCTATCCGATTAAAAAGTTGGAATAATTCACACCCCTCTGGAGTAAGAGTCCAACCCCCATTCTCTGAAGCTGGGTGAGTTCAGGGCAAGGCTGCCTCTCACCCTCAGTCTGATAACCAGGACTCTCACCAAGCCCAATCCCTGATCCTCGGGCGTTGCCTGCAACGCCTTTTTTGTGTTGGTATGGCTATGATCAAAATCAGAAGATTGATCATCGGGTATCCGTCCGTTCAAACCCCAGTCATGTTATGAATCCAAACCCTGGAATTCAACCCACCTCCTCCCCCACCCCTATCAAACGGATCGGCAATAATCTTGTCACGGCTTACCTTTTGTGGGCCGTCTACTTTATCTTCCCCCTAGCCGGGGGGTTACATCGTCTCTACAATGGCCAGGTCTTTACTGGGCTTCTCTGGATGTTCACCGCAGGATTTTGCGGCCTGGGACAGATCCTGGACGTGTTTTTCATTCCGGGCATGGTCGAAGATTACAACATCAAGTTCAGAGCCAAACGGGGCTTGCTCCCTGATGGCACGCCCATGTCAGTTCCTGCGATCGATCGGCCTCTGACTCGGGATGAAAAAATGGTCAGCCTGGTCAAGGCCGCCTCCGTCCGTGCAGGCAAGCTAACCGTGACCCAGGCTGTGGTAGACACTGGTATGAGCTTCAGTGAAGCGGAAGGTCTTCTGATGGAGATGACCAAATCGGGCTATGTAGAAATCACCAACGATGCTGTCACAGGGATCATCGTCTACGATTTCAAGGAACTCTAGTTCCGCACCAGCCACTTCTGGGCATTCAAGCGCTGCATGATCCCAAACACCATCAAGTCCAGGGTCACTTTGCGCTCGTCAATCAGGAAAGACTCCAGGGTACTAGCCTTAGCCGCATTCTCGGTGTAGGAAAATGCCTTATGTCCCTGAATATCTTCTTTAAAAAAGTAAAGGTTGAACTGGCGTTTGCCAGCCTCCCAGGTGCCGACAATCTGCCAGCATTCTGGCTCCTGGGCAAACCCTGTCACGGGAATCTTTTGTTTTGCCAAAGCCAGGCTGAGGTCAGCAATGCCCTGCTTTTCTAAGGCTGCTTTGAGGGCAGGCAGGTAATCCTGCTGGATAAACTCGGCAAATGGCTTGTCTTCTAGAGCCGGAGGCTTCTCCTTCTTAGCAGCGGCCTTTGGAGCGGCGGCTTTGTCAGCGCCAGTCTCTCCCTCCCCCTTGGCAGCAGTTCTGGGCGCAGGAGGCTTCTCGGCTGGCTTTTTATCGTCAGTCACAGCGTTTTCAGAAGCAGATGTGTTCTCAGGCGTTGTTGATTCTGCCGTCACGGCGTCACCCCCACACTGGAAAGTTAGTAGTAATGTGCTCTCTAACAGATCCTAGTGCATACCGGCAAAAAGTAACGATTCAAACTTACGATTTCAGCCATAGGAATAAAAAAGGCGCGGGTACCCGCGCCTCACCATGCATTCTCATCCGTCGCCATCCGGATCAGCCCCCTGCGATCGCAGGGACGATACTCACTTCATCCCCGTCTTTCAATTCAGTATTGGGACCATCCAGAAAACGAATATCCTCGCTATTGACATAGAAATTGACAAATCGACGCAGTTCTCCCTGGTCATCACAGAGACGCGCCTTGATACCCGGACAGCTTTGTTCCAGGGATTCCAGTAGCTCCGCGACATTTGCGCCGCTGCACTCGATCGTAGCCTGGTCGTTGGTCAGTTTTTGCAAAGGGGTAGGAATCAGAACTTTTACAGCCATAGTTACAATCTTCTAACAAATGACAAAATGATGGGTGACAAAGGACAAGTAACAACCTAAACGAGAACCTGCTGCCATTCCAGCCGATCTAATGTGCGGGAGCGTTCCAGAGCCCGCTCAAAACTCTCCAGTTTGGGTTCGATCGTCAGGGGCTCGTTGATATAGCCCTGCACTGCTTCCTGAGTCTTGAGCCCATTCCCGGTGATGTAAACCACGGTGGTTTCATCAGGATTAATTTTACCGGCTTCCACCAGTTTCTTCAGGACGGCGATCGTGGTGCCACCGGCGGTCTCTGTGAAAATACCTTCGGTTTCAGCCAGGAGTTTGATGCCCTCGATAATTTCTGCATCATTCACCGATTCGATCGCCCCACCCGTCTTACGAGCTACATCGATCGCGTAGATGCCATCTGCCGGGTTCCCAATGGCAATCGACTTGGCGATCGTGTTGGGTTTCACTGGCTTGATGAAATTGCGCTCTTCCCGGTAAGCCTGGGCGATGGGGGAACAGCCTTCAGCCTGAGCCCCGCTACAGCGGACGTTCTTATCCGCCACTAGGCCCACATCGACAAATTCGCGGAACCCCTTGTAGATCTTGGTAAAGAGAGAACCGGAAGCCAGCGGAGCCACAATATGATCCGGTAGTTGCCAGCCCAGTTGCTCAATCACCTCATAGCCCAATGTTTTGGAGCCTTCAGAGTAGTAAGGCCGGAGGTTGATGTTAACAAAGCCCCACCCGTGGGTATTAGCCACTTCCGAACAGAGGCGATTGACCTGATCATAGTTCCCATGCACGGCCATCACTTTCGGCCCGTAAATGAGCGTCCCCAAAACCTTCCCAGCCTCCAGATCGGAGGGAATGAACACGCAGCAATCCAACCCGGCATGGGCCGCGATCGCCGCTGTTGAGTTCGCCAGGTTCCCCGTGCTGGCACAGGAAACGGTGGTGAAACCCAGCTCCCTGGCCCTGGTCAGAGCTACAGATACCACCCGGTCTTTGAAGCTCAGGGTGGGCATGTTAACCGCATCATTCTTGATGTACAGCTTGGTTAATCCCAACCGCCGAGCCAATCGATTGGCCTGCAACAGGGGCGTCATACCCGTGCCCACATCGATCGGGGTGTCCGTTGCCACGGGCAGGAAGGGTCGATAACGCCAGATGGAGTTAGGACCGGCCTGAATGGTTTCACGAGTCACCGTGCGGCGCAGCGCATCGTAGTCATAGACCACTTCCAGAGGGCCAAAGCACATCTCGCACACATGGGTCGCCTTCAGTTCGTACTCAGTGCCGCATTCCTTACATTTGAGGGCTTTGAAAGTAGCGGTTGCCAGCAAGGAGCTGGCTGATAGAGTCTGGGGTTGAGTGGCCTGGGTCATGGTTAAGCTCTCTTTGCGCCGTGGCGGTACAGGTGAGGAAGTTCAGTGAGTTTTTGCTATTGGGGTCGATAGTATCACGGGCCTCAAGACACGTCAAATAATCCCGACATATTTTGTCGGCTTTAAGTTAAAGAAGCTGAGAAGTTTACAGAACAAGGCTTTTACGGCTATCCAGAAAATCAAATTGCTGCTGACAAAAAAATTCACATCTGATCGCCCCCCCAGATCTGAGCTAATCTGAGTCTGGATTTATAATTTCAGATCCCACAGGTTTGATACGGAAGGGAGCAACCACGATGGGGCAGATTCAACTCAGGCAGCGACTGACCGCAGGGACGATCCTCCTGGCTGGCCTCACCAGTTGTTCCAGTTTCCCCACCACAATCAGCCCCAGCACGGAATCCCCTCCCCCGATCGCCTCTCCCATTGCCAGTGCCGCTACCACCCCTTCATCCCAAAACCCTGGCCTCACCCCACAGCAAACAGCCAAACTGAAACCAAAGACAACCCAGACTGCAGCAACCAGGGTTTCCCTGCAGCAAACGTCTCAAACCCTGGCCAGTGGACTTTCACCCATTCCAGCAGATGTCTGCCGCAAAACCAGCTTTTACCGGGTGAAAACGGCTGCCGGTTCTCCCCTCCGCCTGGACGGCAACACAGCCAATCATCAGGTTGCCAACGGTACCACTATCCTGCTCTTAAAGGGAGAACCAACCAGAGAGGCCAAAGTTTGGGTACAACTGGCCAATGGTGTGGAAGGAGGGCTACCCAGCCTTGCTCTGGAGCAAATCTCTTCTGGCTCTCAGTTCAAGGGCAAGATGAAGGTCAAAACCCTGGAAGGAGGAGCGGTCAATGTCCGGTCCCAACCTGTACCCTATGATGATCCTGCGACCAGCCCGGTTGTTGGCACCCTACCCGCCGGTACAGAAGTTGCGATTCTGGGCAGCAAAGGAGACTGGTATTACGGAATAGCCTCCAACGGTCCTCGGGGTTACATCGCCCGTATTTTTTTAGTTTGCCCGTAGAGGCGTTGCAGGCAATGTCTCTACGGGCGAGGCAGGGCATAGACATCCCCAGTTTGTCCCAAGGCAAACCGCAGGGACCAGGATAGGTTCTTGCTGGATAGGGTCAGGAACATCAACAAACCAATCAGGGTCAGCCCTCCGGCCACACCAAAGATGTGGCGATACCCGATCGCAGCCGCTAGCACCCCCATACCGGGGCCAGCCAAGGCAATCCCCAGATCGAAACCGGCCAGACAGAGTCCAAACATGCGAGCCCGTTCATGGGGCCCGGAACGATCGGCCATCAGGGCCGCCACCATGGGAATCAGCATCCCTGCTCCCAAACCCTCCAGAAAACCCGCCAGCAGAAAATCCTGAGCACTATTAGCCCCCCAGACCAGTCCCATCGCTGCGGTATAGAGAATGAGGCTGATGGTGATGAAGAGTCCCCGACCATAGCGATCGGAGGCCTGACCTGCCAGAATCCGGATCATAAAGCTGGCGATCGCAGCGGCAGTATAAAACAGTCCCGGATTCAGAGTTGCTCCTGTTTCCTTAATAAAGAGGGGAATAAAGCTGCTGAGTGCTCCAAAGGCCAGACCCACCATCAGGAGAATCAGGGTTGGGATGCGAATCCGAGGCTCCCACAACAGGCTCCAAAATTGATCTGCTGCCACCCTTGGGTCGGCTCCCCCCCTCTCCTGAGAGGAAGATTCCTGAACTCTGGCAGCACAGAAGAGCCCAATGAATCCCAGACTGGCAGAGAGCAGAAACAGGGGGGTGTAGCCCAACCAGTCCTGGAGAAATCCACCCATAGCTGGTCCCAGAGCCATACCGATGGGATTAACCAGCGTCATGTAGCCGATCAATTCTCCCCGAGCCTGGGGTGGGGCAAGATCAACCACTAGGGCACTGTAGGCTGTAGTGAAGGCGGCAATACTGATGCCATGAAAAGCCCGAAGCAAAATCAGCAGCGGCACAGACTGCACAACCCCATAACCCAGCGGTGCGATCGCCACAACGGCCATGCCAATCAGCAGGACCAGTTTGCGGCTGCGGCGATCGGCGAGTTTGCCCAACTGTGCCCGAAAAAGGAGCAGGCCCACAGCAAAAGCACCCATGACCACCCCAATCTCCTGTCGAGATCCGCCCAGGGACTCCACATAAAGAGACAGCACGGGCAACAGGGAAGCCAGACTGGTCCAGAACAGGAAACCTGCTGAGAACAACGTCAGCAGGTCCCGTTTTACTCCTGGTTCAAGAGCATTGAGCGTTTTCAAAACCAGGCTCCTTAAAACATAAAGAAATATTGCTGTAGCCTTTCTGTTGTAACGAATTTCACGAAAAACCAGATTCCTCCATCTGGGTCAATCCCCTTTCTTCCCTCGATTCATGAGTTCTAATCCATTTTTTTTAAGAAACTTTACATTTATTAAAAGATTTTGTTACAATAGTCACAGTTGGTCGCTACCAACCAGAAATAAAGCAGCCAACGTGATCTGCAGTAAATCTCTTCTCAAGGTACTTTTATGCCATTTACGATTGACTCAGCCCGTGGGATTTTCCCTGACACCCTGTCAGCCGATACCGTACCCGCTACGATCGCCCGGTTTGTGCAGCTCAGTGCCGAAGATCAACTGGCTCTCATCTGGTTTGCCTACCTTGAAATGGGTAAAACCATCACAATCGCAGCTCCTGGTGCTGCAAATATGGTGTTTGCCGAAGAAACGATGAACCAAATTCGACAAATGTCCTTCCGTGAACAATCTCAAGTCATGTGCGACCTGGCCAACCGGGCTGACACCCCCATTTGTCGGACCTATGCTACCTGGTCTGCCAACATTAAACTGGGTTTCTGGTATCAGCTCGGCCAATGGATGGAGCAAGGAATCGTTGCCCCTATTCCCGAAGGATATCGTTTGTCTGCCAATGCCTCAGCCGTTTTACAGGCCATCCGTGATCTGGATGCGGGCCAGCAAATCACCGTACTGCGGAATGCTGTCGTCGATATGGGCTTCGATACCAACAAACTGGGCAGCTACAGCCGGGTTGCTGAGCCTGTTGTGGTTCCTAAAGAAATCGCAGAGCGGGCTAAAGTCACCATTGAGGGCGTGGATAATGCCACCGTTCTCAGCTACATGAACAACCTGAATGCGAACGACTTTGATGCCCTGATTGCCCTGTTCACTCCCGATGGAGCGTTGCAGCCCCCCTTCCAGCGACCGATCGTGGGCAAGGATGCGGTGTATCGATTCTTCCGGGAAGATTGCCAGAACCTGAGGCTCATTCCAGAGCGAGGCATCGTCGAACCGGCTGAAGATGGCTATACCCAGATCAAGGTGACAGGCAAGGTGCAAACCCCCTGGTTTGGAGCCGGTGTAGGGATGAACATGGCCTGGAGATTCTTGCTCAATCCTGAGAACAAGATCTACTTCGTCGCGATCGATCTACTGGCTTCTCCTAAGGAACTGCTCAACCTGGCCCGCTAACACCCTAGCCCAGTCCTACTCCAGTGGTCAGTTAGAACCCTGACCCGATCTCCTGTGGGGGTGGTGGGTTATCACCCCCGCAGTGGGATTGTCCGTCTGGAGTCAGATCCCGTTTGTTGCTTCCAGAACTCTCCGTAGGGACTTTTATGCTGTTCCTGCTTTTAATTTGGGGTTTCTGGCAGGCAATTTCAGGATCAGCGGTAGGTGTGAGCCCTTGAGAATTATGCAGGTAAACGACGTTCACTGGTCTGATGCGGAACAGAACATTGCCCAACAAGCCTTTCACAACGCATACGAACGAGAAACTCAGGCCCTGATCCAGGAGATCCAGGAGCATGCCAGTCGCGTCTCCACGTTGGAGGACATCTGGCAGTTGCACAATTTCCTGAGTGCCAGAAGGCATGAAATTGATGGCAAATACGACTACAGCTATCCCGCCCTCCTGTTCGTCTTCGCCACCTTGGTCAAACAGGGATGGCTTCATCTGGACGAACTGACTGGCCTTGACAAAGGTAAGCTGGCCAAAATTGCCTCTCTTGCCCGGATGTAACCTTCCTCTCCCCCTACAAGGGGACAGGAAAGATTAGCCAGGGACCTATCCCGTTGTTTCTCACTGCCGATGCGCCCATTTGGCCTCTCCGCCACCCAGGTCAATCCAGCGCATCGGCCCCCTCATTTCATCGTCTCTACCAATCTTCTGCTTCTAACTGCCGCTCAATCTGAGCGATCGCCAGTTTAGCCAGCATTTTCACCACCTCTAATTCATCGTTCAGGGCATTCTTGAGAGAATCCAATGCTGCCCGATCGCCCATCTTTCCCAGAGAACTAACCGCCGCTTTTCTCACTTCCCCATCCGAATCTTGCAGCGCCAGAATCAGGTGGGGAACGGCTGGAGGATAATTGAGCTGGCCCAGGGCCGATGCTGCCTCTGTACGAATGGCAGCTTCCGGATCTGTCAGAGCAGCCACCAGAACATGGCAAGCCTGTTCATCTGATTTTTCCTGAGCAACATGGGCGATCGCACTCACCACAGCACAGCGAACATCCACGGAATCTGAATTCAGCGCTTTGTATAGGTGCTCCGAGGCTTCTGCCCCAATAAAGGCCAGAGCCCAGGCAGCATGGCCTTTCGTGCTTTCAGGGTAGTCCGGTGAAGCCAGAATACCCAGCAGGGCAGGTACCGCTGCTTCCCCCGTGCGGGCCAATGCTCCAGCCGCCGACCCCTGCACAACTGTGTCTTCGTCATGCAAAAAAGCTTGCAGCAAGGTCGGAACTGCAACAGGATCGGCAATGATCGTCAGAGTTTTTGCTGCAGCTCGCCGCACCACAGGATTCGGATCCTGAGACAGGGCTTCCAACAAGAAGGGAGTGGCGGGTTCCCCAATTTCTCCCAGGGTTTCTGCAAATCTGAGCCGGACCAATCCCCGGGCATCCCCCAGCCCCTCAAACACCATTCGCCTCAATAGTTGATCATCACTGGTGTCGAAGGTATCCAGGGTGATTTGTTCGCTAACCATCTGAATCAAGGCATCCGTCTCACCTTGAGCCCGCATCATCGGATCATCACCAGCTTGAGTCGCAGAATTGAGTGAGTTACTCATCTTCAGTTGTTAATTGGAGGACATCAGCGCAGCCTGCTGCCCACGAAGTGCCTGCAGGGTAGCATCAATTTTAGCCAGGTCGGGCTCCAGTTTAGCCAGGGCCACAGACTTCATGACCTTGGCCCGCTGCGCCATCGTTAAGGTATCGTTCACCAAGCGTTCCCGATACTGCTCCAGTTCTGCAATCACTTCGGTCAATTCCTCCAGGGTTGTCTGGTCTGATGCCGTCGTTTCTGGTTTGTCAGCCATATCTTTTGTTTCCTAAACGTTCATGAATACATATTGCGGAACCCTTTTTGGATCTTCTCAGATCCTGGAACGAACCGAGAACCCTTTTGCGGATTTTCAGTCGGGCCTCCATGCTGCAATCTTCAGCATGCGGCAGGCTAAGACTCGCCAGTCAGACCAGGTTGGGGCACGATCGTGGCAGCCAGTTCTCGGTAACGGCGCGGATCGCCCTCCGCCAGCACCAATCGTTCCTCACCCTTGCGATCGTAGAGATTCTGCAAAATCAGTTGCCAGTCCATCTCCGTCAGACTAGATGGCTGATCAGCCATCCCCTGGTACTGCTCCTGCACCATCCCAGCCTGAAGATGCCGCTGGGCCAGCCAGACCCGTCCACGCACCGCCCAACTACTATCGTTAGTTGCCATTTGCGTCAGTTGCGCCTGAATCTGCGATCGCCAGTCGGCATGGGTTTGAGAAATCGCCAGGGCCAGAGCCTGCAATCCAACCACAGCGGAGTAACGCACCACCCACTCTTCGTCCTGCTGGGCAACAAACAACAAGGCATCTAACGCCTCTCCCTGAGCAATTTCCAGTAAATCCTCTGGAAACCAGTGCCATTTCATGGTGCCCAGTCCCCGGGCTGCAGCCCGGCGCACACTCAGGGCAAAGTCGGCAGTTGCCGCTCCCAGCAAAGTCACTAGCCCTCTGGGGTCCCCAATACCAGCCAGGGCTCGAATCGCCCAGGCTCTGGCCGTGTAATTGTGCAGATCCAGCTGCTCCAGTAGGGCCGGAACCGCTGGTCCGCCAATCTGCACCAGCCCATCGACCGCTGCCACAGCGGCCCCCGGATTGTTGTAACTCAGGGCAGCAATCAGCGTGGGAATTGCGCCTTCCAGTCGAGCTGCAGAAAGGTTCTGCACAGCTTCCAGAAGCAGGCTGGAGGAATCTGCCACTTCTACAGCACGAACCAGGGATGCCAGTAAATCAGACATAAGTGAAGAGAAATAAGGAGAATTTTTAAAGGGAGAGAGCCAGCATTTTGTGCAGCATTGCTTTATTCTCCACTCTAATCGTGCTTCCTGCTCACAACAAGTCATCCATCAGAGCCATAACCTTAATTGCCCCGGCTGACAGATCTGGGGCTGTAGTCTGCTGCAGTTGTTTTTCCAGCAATCCCTTCAAAGAAATCAGCTTGAGACTGTTTTCCGCCAGGGTCTGGGCGATCGCCTCTGCGGCAGGCAGATATCCGATCGCCCCCAAGTCGGCCAGAATCGCCCGTCGCAATTGCAAATCATCATTCGAGAGTGCCTGGATCAGCCGATCGCCATATTGGCTGGCCATAGCCCTATCCACAGTTAACTGATACAAAGACCGGGCCGCTGCGTACTGGATGCGGGGAACCGGATGATCCAAAAAGAGATGAATCACAGGAATCGCATCCGTTGCCCCCAGAGTGCCCAGGGCTTCCAGAATGGCATCAAAAGGTTGAGCCAGATGGGGAGGTTCGGGGGCGGGCTGGGTTCCAGGCAGACGATCCTGCAGAAGCTCAATCAAAAGGGGAATACAGGTCCGATCCCCTAGCATCTCCAGGGATTGGGCTACCGCTTCTCGCACATAGAAATCAGCACAGTGCAGCGCCTGCATCAGGGCTGGCACTGCCTGCAAATCACCCAACTTGCCCAGAGCCCGAGCCGCATTCCGCCGCAGGGGGTAGCCCCCCACTCCTGTGCGATCGGCCTCATCTTCCAGAGCCTGGATTAACACCTGCACCGCTTCTGGTGCATCAACCCGAAAACGCCCCAGCCACCAGGCTGCATAGACTCGCAACCCCAGATCTTCTCCCTGCAGATTGGCGATCGCCTGGTCTACCGTTAATGGACTATCGTCTCGAATTTGAAGATCAGAATTTTCAATTCCAAATGGATCTTCCATACTCTTGCAATCTCAGAGCTTGTAATCTCAGAGCCTTTAAATACTGAAAACGCGATGGATCTCATTCAAGTTGCACATCGCGTCTCTATCTTCTATTTTTATGTTTATTGTTCCAACCAATACCCGGAAGGGTCAACAATCACTAACCCCAGTCAGCCATTGCAGATCCTTCCGGGTAAAAAACACGGACTAGCTCAGGGCGTTGATGGCATAGTCGATGTAGGAGTTGGCTTCAACCGCAGGGTCGCCGCTCAAACCATGGTTAGCCTTGATATACTTCAGGGCTTCAACGTACCAGCTGGGAGACAGTTCGAAAGTCCGGTTGATTTCAGCCAGACCGCCCAGCAGGTAGTCATCCATGGGGCCGGTTCCACCGACAACCAGGCAGTAGGTGATCATGCGCAGGTAGTAACCGATGTCGCGCACACACTTGTCTTTGCCCACTTGAGAAGAAGCATAGTTGGGGCCAGACATGCTGGTGGTGTAGGGGAACTTCTGGTAAACCGCATTAGCAGCACCGGAAGCCAGGCTGGACGCATTAGCCGTCAGGGACTTGGCAGCTTGCAGGCTAGCAGAAGCTTGGCGGAAACGACCGAAAGCAACTTGGATCTCGGTGGAGCTGAGGAAGCGGCCTTGAGAATCAGCAGCAGCAACTGCTTCAGTCAGAGGGGTTTTCATGGTCAAACTATCTCCAGTAATCTTGTTTTTGAAAGAGAGGGTGCAATAACGTCCCACACCTGCCAACAGGAAGGCGGGATGGTATTCGTCGCCAGACCAAACCAGGACTAAGCAACAGCGGAAGCAGCTTTATCAAAGTAGCTGCCCACTTCAGCCATCAGGCTGGCGCAGTCACCTCTGGTAATCCCGTTGGGATCGTTAGCAATTGCAATTGCAGCATCCTTCATTTTCTTCACACCAGCTGCCACAGAAGCACCAGGGGTACCCAGAGCCAGGTAGGTTTCCCGCAGGCCATTCAGGCAACGATCGTCAAGAACGGAAGCATCACCTGCGAAGATCGCATAGGTGACATAGCGCAGGATAATTTCCATGTCGCGCAGACAAGCTGCCATGCGACGGCTGGTGTAAGCATTGCCACCGGGAGCAATCAGTTGGGGCTGCTCAGCAAACAGAGCCCGAGCTGCATTCGCCACGATCGTGGACGAGTTGCCGGTGATGCGGTTTACAACATCCATGCGCTTACTGCCATCAGCAACAAGTGCGCTCAGAGCATCCAGTTGAGCAGAACTTAGATATTCGCCCCGTGCGTCAGCCTGGGAGACCACCTTTGCAAATGCGTCGAACATAAACTCAATCTCCTAATTTATGGTTTAGACCACAATCGAATTTGGTTAAGCTTGGTGTAAGCTCGCTGAGGTAGCCCGGTGAAGGCACAACTAGCGAACATTAGCCTGTAAAATACTGCATCTACTTTCAACAACTGAAAGCTTGCAAGTTTTTACTTCTTTCTTACTTCTTTATAAAGAAGAGTTAAAGGCTCGATTCATTCAGATGGGCAAAAACCTTCATCTGCGCTCCACAACCTTCAACATCTTTTTTATACTATGTCGTTGGATCAATTGTTTGTTACGAATTATCAAAACCTCGTTACAAGGCTGGCAATCAAAGTTCACAAACGAATCCAGTCGGGCCACCCCTTTTCATAGCTTGAGGCCGCTCGGAGCCTCCCTGATCAGCCCCCAGAAACCCCTGGTGGATCACCGATCGGCCATTAGCCCCTCATGCTCCATCACCTCTGCCAACTTCCGTTCCAGATCGAATAGGAAGCCGTGGATATACTCTTCTGTCCACTCTGGACCATAAAAGCGATTGAACATCCCCCTGGCCGGATCTTTCTCAGCCCGGTAGCGAAGATAACGCAGTTGCGCCTGCTCAATCTCGGCTAAAGCCTGGGCATCTGTGACTGGCTCCACCTGATCAACAAAATCCAGATAGGCCTGCAAATAAGCCTTGAATGCCGCAAAAACATCCGTTTCCACAACTGCAGTTTCCTGGGGCCGGGTCCAGAGAAATGCAGGGGAGAAAAAAGGACGGGCTTCCTCGGGAAAATCTCCCCCCCAGGGCAGAGCTTTCTGGTAAGTCTCAAAGATGGGCCAGATCGGCTGCGTATACTTGGCCTGGTAGGCCGCATCCTCCCGAAAGAGGGGTTGCATGTCCAGGGCAATCAGGTGTCCTCCCGGCAGCGTCACCAGATCGGCCCCAAAAAAGGGCAAGTCATAGTTCAGTTGGGGAAAAATCACAAAGTTCAGCACCTGCAGCGCCTGGCCACCTTGAACATGGGCAGCCCGAATCTGCCGCAGCTTGGGAGCCTGATAGGCATAGCTAGTCGTCAGAACCTCGTCTTGATTTTTGCCTTTCCCGACGATCGCAGACTTGGACTCAAACCCGATCGGAATCGGGTAAGGCTGCAGATCCAGGCGTTCCTGCAAAACTACAATCGCGTGGTCTAAAAAAGGTTGATACAGGGTCATTGATCAATCTACTTCACTGCTGTAGCCAGAGGGATGGCATCTTCAAATAAGAACCCATACAAAAAGCGCTCAGCCCACTCATGGCCAAAGTAGCTGCTGAACAGGCCCGATGCCGGATCCCGATCGGCACTGTACTGGTCATAATCCTTTTGAGCTTTGACAATTCGCTGAATATCCTCTGGATCGCTCAGCGGTGTGGCATCCTCCAGCATCTGCCAGTAGAGATTCAAATAATCTTTGAACGCCTCAAACACTCGCGTCCTCACTGTTGCCGCATCTGTTTTGGCAAACAGCAGATATTTGGAAAAATACTGGTTCGCATCGTAGAACTTCATTTCCAGATCCTGGGATAGATCGGGATAGCGATCGTGCAGAGTTTTGAGCGGGTGAATATACTTTTCTAAATAAGCCTCATCTTGAAACAAAGGCTGAAAGTCCATCACAATCAGGTTTTTGACCTGGCCAAAGGACAGAAAATCAACCCCCAACAAGGGCAAATCATAGTGATAGTTGGGATAAATAACACTGTTGAGAATTTGAGCGCTCGCATCCGCATCAATATAGGTATAGCGAATCTTGCGCAATTCTCGACACTGGTAACACCAGCTCCGAATTGTGGCAGGATTCCGCCCCCGCTCGCTCACCTGACACTCCAGTCCAGCCGGAATGGGGCGAGGTTGCAGAGCAAATTTTTGCCCCAGCGATCGCTCTAAATGCTGAATAAAGGGCTGATACATAAACGATTATACGAAAATGACTGGTTTTACTCGCCTGATCCATGACCATACGGTATGCCCTGATACAGTGTCTCAAAATTAAAAAACAAAGCAACAATCCTTAACATTGCCAGAGGAGGGGCAGCCGCCAGGAGTAAGAAGCCAGAACTTTTTTCAGATCCTGACTGCTGGCGGCTGGCTCCTAGATTTTGATTCCTGGCGGCTGGGCCCTAAATTACGAAGCAGCTCTGGACAGGTTATGCTGCACCATTTGAGCCAGCAGGTCCTCAGAAACGCAGCGGCGTTCAGAACAGTAGGTCATGAGATAAACGCCATTCATCATGCGAATCGTGCTGACCCGCACCCGAAAATCATTCGTGATGAACCAGCAACGTTCCTGTCCCTGGTTATTGTCGTATTCCGTGTCGATCGTCAGAATCCCGTCCTGACCAAACCAGTAGCGGCAGACCACAGGAATTTTTTCAACGTAGCCCTGGTTCCGCAGAAGTTTGCCCGATCGGCCCGTTTCATCATCCGGCACATCCACCAGCACCGCCGCATGCTCCGCATTCGGAGCCCCCGTCTCTTTATTTTCCTGCCACATGAAACTGGCACCGCCCTGTGCTGTTGCCGGGTCAACCCCCTGCTGTTCACAAATCAGGGCCACCCTTGGATCATCCTGAGCCACAACCTGCACGTAAAGATTGGACTCCCCCGACTCATCACCTACTAAATCGAAGTGGTGCACCGTGCGTTGCGTAAACCAGATGCCTTCGCTTTTGCGAAAGAACGCCATCATTGTCATGGGTGGAACCAACAGCATACCTTTCCCTCAAAAAATAGGGGCATGGTCATGCCATACCCCTTATCGATTGTAAATGGGAGAATCCCCCTGAGAAAACAACTTTAACGGAGTGCTTGCCGGAGCTCTGCCCGCTGCGTGGGTGATAAAGACGCGATCACCTCTCTGGCCTTGATCGAGCTACTTCCCCGTAAGAGTTCCAGCAAGGCTTCTGTCGAAAGGCTCAAAAGTTGATTGGATGAAGCCGCCCTCTCCATCTCATCTACCTCAGGATGACGACAGACACCACCAGAGCAATTCAGGCCCAACTGCCTCCAGTACATCGTCGGCACTGCCCAACCCCGTTGCCCAACATGTTCATCATTCAACAGGCGAGACTGCACAAACGCATTGGGAGACTCATAGCAGGCTTTTTCTCGGGGATAGGGTACGGTAAAACATCCGAAGGCTTTGCGATATTCTTCAGAGTCCAGAATGGTGGTGATCAAACTATGCACCCCTTTCTTGGCCAAGACATCGCTGTAAAATCTCATCTCTTCATGGTTGAGAACGGCCCGTCCCATAAAATGCTTGAAGCAAATATCCAGAAACTTAACGTTGGAAGAGGGATAGTAGAAGGCATCCAAATAGATGTCTGAGCAACCAAACTCTTTCAGGAAGCGACGCACACCAATTTTATCTTTGAGAAAATCTTTTTCAAGCTGCGCCATCATCTGGCGCTCAGACTCATAGGGTTGTCGCTCCAGCACCTGGCGATAGATTTGGGTCAGCGCAAACTGACGCTCTTCCTGGGAGGAACGACGATTGACTGTAACGGGGGTAAGGTTGTTCATAAAGACTTCTCCGAGTATTGAAATTGGCCCTATCTGAGATCAACCGGGGGAAGGCTGAAGATAGCCCCAGAACAGAAAAGGCCCACATGGACAGGGGGCATGTAACACCTGAGACAAGCGAAAACAGGGATTTCAAAGTATGGTTCTGAGGGGGTTGGGAGAAACGCCAAAATCCTGCAGCACCAGCCTGTGAACATCCGGGGAGACATCCAGTTAACGTCATGTCCTCCTATCGGTCAGAGTGCCCTGGAGGCTACAGAAATTCAGAGTCCGATGTATTTCTTAACAGAGGTTCCAGGAGTCACTTTCAGAGGCGGTACAATGACCCTGAACCGATATTCATCCTTTCAAACCATGACAGTCCGGGCGATACCGCGTACCCCTCAAGAGGTTTTAGCCCTGCTGCAAGCAGGACTCCCTCTGCCCCCAGCCGACTTCTATCGATTTAACTTCAGCCATGCCGATCTGCCAGGGGCTGATCTGAGGCAGGCCAAATTGATTGGGGCCAACTTCAATGGGGCAAATTTGACTCAGGCCGATCTCAGGGGCACTGACCTCAGGGGCGCTGACTTCAGGGGAACGATGCTCAAGGGAGCTAACTTACAGGGTGCCTGTCTATACCGGGCTGACCTGAGCGGGGCCGACCTGAGGGAAGCTAATTTAGCAGATATCAAGCTGAAAGTAGCCCGATATGATGGCCAGACCCTGTTTCCAGAAGGGTTTCCTTACAAGAGCTGTGGCGCGATCGGGCCAGGAGCCAACCTCAATGGGGCTCCTTTGAACACGGCCAACTTGCGCGAGATTGACCTGCGGGGAGCTAGTTTATTGGGGGCTTATCTCACAGGGGCCGATCTGACCGGGGGCAATTTACAGGGCGCAAGGTTAAGCAGTGCTGACCTTCGAAAAGCTTTTCTCACAGGAGCCTCTCTCCGTCAGGTTCGCCTGAATGGGGCCAATTTGACCGGCACCGACTTGCGGGCTGCAGATTTGACGGATGTGGAATTTGAAACACTGGAAAGCATTGCTGGAGCTGATTTTACTGCGGCTCAGGGTCTGAATGAGGGGTTGCGATCGCGCCTACTCAGCTATCCTGCCCAGGAGTTAGACACCTGGAATTCCTTTACTCGCCGCACCACTCGAACCAGCCTGGAAATTCTATGATTCCCTGGGGGCGCACCTGCCTGCGCCCCAATCGATCCTGAATCAGCAAACAATCTAGGACTTAACCGCCGTCCAGTCCTTCTTGAGCAGGGCCAGGAAGGTGGTAATGCCTTTGGAAAATCCGGGAGGATCGGGCAGAAAATACTGGGGAAACTCTTCATAAGGCCGCCATGGTTCTGCTGCACTATGGCGCAGATGTAAGGCCCGCTCGTTATCTTCCAGTTTCCAGAGCATCTGCCCTGCGGTGGGTATCTCAGCCATCGGCTTTACTCCATATCTTTTGAACAACATCAACCCAGGAAGGGTGCTATCAACCAGGTTGACCTCCCAGAATTTTGACACTTTAACTGTTAAATTCTGTAAATATTGATACGAGTAGACTGGACATTTGTGCCAACTTACCCTATCCGTCAACCGATTAGCCATAGAGTTCCCACTTGGGGGAGAAGTTCCCCAGGGAACACCTGAACCATCGACATCATCGCAACAAATCTTCCATCGCCGCCCCCACAACTCGATGATCCGGATCCTGCCTCAATTGGGCCAGGGCTTCCCGGGCGACTGGATCGTCAAAGTGCTTCAGGGCATAGGCTACACGAATCCGAATGTACTCTCCCTCTGCCTGCTGCAGGGAGAGTAAATGGGCCAGGGCCATCTTCTGCTGACGGGACCCGGCTAAGGCACCCAGCGCATCCACCGCCGCCTCCTGTACCGCTGCATCCTCTGCTGCCAGGGCCTCAACACAGACTTCCAGTAACTCTTCGGGGCAGTCCAGTTCCACCAGAGCCGCCAGAATACTGCGGCGTACCAGCCAGTGATCATCCATGCAAAAGGTCTGCACCAGATGAGAGGCCGAGAGACGGCCAAACAGAGACAGGGAATTTGCAGCTTCCGCCCGGACATTGGGGGTATTGTCAAATTTCATAATTTGCAACAGCGCCGCAAAAGATTCAGAGGTTTGCTGTTTCCCTAACTCCCTAGCAACAAACGATCGCACCAAAAACTCCGGATCCTGAAGGTGCTGGAGGAGGAAGGGAATCGCAACTTCTGGAGAATACTCTCGCAGAGCAGAAATTGCTTTCAAACGGTATTGAAAATCTGGATTTTTGAGATCGGTTTCAATCTGATGCAGATCCATGAACACAAACCTAAGCGATATCCTCCACTGTAATCCGAAGATTGATCCCCGATCGCATGGCCCCCGGTAGGACAATCAAGGTTCCTAGGTCAGGACAACCTGCAGGACTGCAGAATAGCTTCCCGAAACATGGGAAAATGCAGGAGATTAGGACAGTCTAATTCTGGATGTTTCACGATGACGAAACCACCCTTGAGTGAAAAAGTACGGGAGCTGATTCAGAAAGCGCGAATTGTCAGCTTTACCACCTGGCACAACCTCTATCCAGCGTCGCTGCTGGCCCAATTCCAGGCCGCTGATGATGAAGGACGCTATCTCACCGATGCAGAGTTGGAGCAAATTGAGCTTCTGTCTCCGCATCCATCGGGATCGATCGGGGTGGCCCAGCATCTGCGCGATCAGGTGCGGGAGATCGTCGATGAAGCCCGATCTCAGGTGCTGGTCACTTTCCCCACCATTACAGAACCAGGGGGTGGCCTGTATCCCCCCGAACGGGCAGAAGCCTGCTGGCGTGACTTCTGGCATTTCCTGCGCTGCATCACCTACGGCATTGCAGGTAGTCGCACGGATTACACCAGCCAGGAAGGGTTGAATTACATGCAGTTGCTCTATCAAGAATTACAGGTGCCGTTAGATGCCATGGTGGTGGGTCTGGAAGGGATCAAAACTGCCAGCTTGAAGCGGGTAGAAGCAGAGCAGCAAGCCGCACTAGCCCCCTATTTTGATCACCTGATTGAGCAGTTAAAGCAATTTCGTTAAACCGGTCAGAGAAACTTTAGCCATCCCGCCCAATTAAACGCTCCTGAGAATTTCCACAAAAAAGTGTAGAGAAGTCAGACTTCCCTACACTCGTAAACGGTGTTCTCAACTATACCTGTAGCTAATTCCCTGCTTAGCCTTCTCCCTCAGGAGCTGGAGCTGCTGGAACTGCTTGCAGAGGACGAATACCCACGATCGTGCCTCCCAGGCGGGAGATGCGTTGCATCTCCTCATTCATGCGACTGAAAGGAACTTGAATCAAGGTTGTGCTGCTATGGCGCACGGGATAACCATTGTTATCCGTTTGATCATTTTGCCGGAGACCAGTCACTTCATAGACGAAAGTGCGGTTTTCCGAGGATGAACCGGAAGCTCTTACCAATACAGAAGGTCCCAACATAACCGTTCAATCTCCTATCGTGATTTTCAAAAGGGGTCAATCTCTCTACATCTGAAATCCTGGGGCGGAGGCAATATAGCCATCACCCCCATCACTATGGCCCTGGCTCTATTGAGCCAGCGTAACGCTCGCAACCTTTCCACCCAGCTTGTTGATTTGTTGCAGGGTATTCGAGAGCTGCTCGTAAGGAACAATAAATTCCTTATTGCTGCGACGGATTTTCGGATATCCGGGCAGACTAGTGCCTGCGACTTCAATTCGGTACAACCGATCGGTGGATCCGATGGAGGATCGACCAAAAGTTCGATTGGGCGTTGTTCCTTGCTTGGCGGGCAGATAGGCAAATCCCTCGCTGCCCCCTGAAGGGGCAATCACCGCAGAGACTGTATTTTTAGCCAGTTCACCGGCCAGACGGGAACCAGAGCCTAACTGGGACCGATCGCTGTTGGCATAGCCCCGGTAGAGCCGGAACATGCGGGTAAACCCGGCCAGCTTCTGGCTGGTTTGGGTAGAAAATCCCCGGTAGTAGGGCACGATCGTATCTCCGAAGTTAGCCTCGTACTCATCCGAGTCGATATAGGAATCGATATCAGCATCAAAGCCTGCATTCTGATATCGATCCAAGTGCTCAATCACCTCAGCTTCGTCGTAAGGAGCACGTCCCAGCAGGTGTTTGAAGTTCAATTCAATCACCCGGGTTTGAAAATTGGGATACAGAAACTTGGTTTTATACAGATCCGTTTTAGCCAGAGCCCGAACAAAATCCCTGACTGTTAATTGACCATTGGCCAGCAGGGACTCCAGGGCTGTCAGCCGTTCCGATTGCATCAGGTAATCATTCCCCAACACCTGACGGTAAATTGCCTGGACCACAGTCTTAGCATCTTCCGGTGTCCAGTTAGGACGCAACTCCAGAGGATAAGTTTCGCTAAAGGCTGCCGTCCCCAAACGGGATGCCGCAGTTGTAATGGCCACGCATGCTCTCCTTATACATTTTGATCGAGTTGATCTAGCAACAGGGGGTCAACCTCCAGGGTCAGGCCGGAGAAATACTAATCACCCGACTACCCCGCTGATTCAGACGTTGGAGTGTGGGCGTGAGTTGTTCGTAGGTGACGAGATACTCACCCGGACTACGCCGAATTTGGGGAGTCCGATTGCTGCCAACCTGCTGCACCCGCACCCGATAGAGCTGACCTCGATCGCCACCCGCTGTCCCGGCCAGTCCCCGGCCAAAATGGGGCGTTTGCACCGGATTAGCGAGATTCCGAGCCAAATCTTGGGTTAGCCAGGCCGTTTTGTTTTTGCCCTGAGATCGATCGCTATTGGCATAGCCTCGATAGAGTTGAAACATTCGGTTAAAGCCAACTGTTTTTTGCCCTCGTTGTGTTTCAAACCCCCGATAATAGGGAACGATCGCGTCTCCAAAATTTTCTTGATATTCAAATGAATCAATATAGGAATTGATCTCGGCTTCATACCCTGCCTGGGTGTAGAGATCAACATGGTAAGAAATTTCTGACTCATCGTAAGGGGCACGACCGAGCAGATGTTTAAAGTTCAACTCAATAAAGCGAACTTGCGGGGTTGAATAAAAAAACTTACAACGATAAAGCTCAGATTGAGCCAGGGCTCGCACAAAATCTTGAACACTAATATTTCCCTGACGCAGTAGGGATTCCGCATTGGTCAGGCGCTCATTTTGCATCAGGTGCTCGTTGCCAAATACTTGCCGATAGGCAGTATAAATGACGGCTTGAATATCCTCTTCCATCCAGTTTGGCCGTAGTTCAATGGGAGAAGCCCCTGCAAAAGGCTCAAATCCTAGCTGTCTGGCTGCCGTAGAACTGGTCATGACCCAATCTCCCGAATTGCAATGAGTAAAACAATGCCCAGAACCCCAGAAAACCATCCATGCCATAACTAGCATTCACAGTCTTCCGTTGTTCTGGGCACAAGCAAACCCTTAGCTCAGGGCGTTGATCGCATAGTCAATGTAGGAATTAGCTTCTACAGCGGGGTCGCCGCTCAGACCATGATTGGCTTTGATGTGCTTGAGAGCTTCAACATACCAGCTGGGAGCCAGGTCGAAGGTCTTGTTGATTTCAGCCAGACCACCGATCAGGTAGTCATCCAGAGGACCGGTACCGCCTGCAACCAGACAGTAGGTGATGATGCGGATGTAGTAGCCGATGTCCCGTACACACTTGGCTTTACCAGCGGGGGTAGAAGCGAAGTTATTGCCCTGCATTTGGGTGGTGTAGGGGAACTTCTGATACACTGCGTTAGCGGCAGCATCAGCCAGACCTGCGGCCTTAGAGCTCAGAGCTTTCGCTGCATCCAGGCTGGCAGTTGCCTGACGGTAGCGACCAAATGCGACCTGCATCTCAGTGGAGCTGAGAAAGCGTCCTTGAGAATCTGCTGCAGCGACTGCTTCTGTTAAAGGTGTTTTCATGCTGAATTCCTCTTCAATGAGTTTGCAAGTTGACGTTAAAAGATGATTGCCATCTGCTATCTGTCATTTGCCATCTGCTATTTGTCATTGGGCTCGTTAAACACCCGTGACGCATAACCCATGACCCATGACCCATGACTAAATGACTTAACCGACTGCTGCAGCAGCACGATCGAAGTAGCTGCCTAATTCAGCCATCAGGGAGCTACAATCGCCACGGGTAACACCATTGGGGTCATTAGCGATTGCAATGGCAGCTTCTTTCATCTTGGCTACGCCAGCTGCAACGGAAGCACCGGGAACACCCAGAGCCAGGTAGGTCTCACGCAGACCATTCAGGCAACGATCTTCCAGAACGGAAGCATCACCCGTGAAAGCTGCATAGGTCACGTAGCGCAGGACGATTTCCATGTCCCGCAGACAGGCAGCCATGCGACGGTTGGTATAGGCATTACCACCGGGAGCAATCAGCTGGGGCTGCTCAGCAAACAGAGCCCGAGCTGCATTCGCCACGATCGTGGAGGAGTTACCGGTGATGCGGTTGACCACATCCATCCGCTTGGGACCTTCGGCAACCAGTTTCTTCAGCGCGTCGATTTGAGCATCACTGATGTAATCGCCCCGGGTATCTGCCTGAGACACAACTCTTGTAAACGCATCTAACATGCAAACATCTCCTAATCATTTTGTTGATGTTAAGTGAGATTGGCTGAAAACCAGCTCTTAATGCAGATATAAGCCGCTGCCAGCACTCCACAGCCAAACGACACCCTGCAAGGTCACCTTGCAAGACGCAGAGAAGAATAAGGAGAGCTCAGCCTTTGTACTGTCGTTCAACTCAGAACACCAGCAGTACGACTCAGCAAGTGCTGTAAATATCAACAAGAAAAACTTCCCAAAGACTCACAGACTGAGGTAAAGGAAATACCGTACAATGAACTTTGAGGAACCTGAACCCCGACCCCTGAGGGTCAAAGGGTTCAGCGGCTTTCAAACCAGTACCCTTGATTAAAGCAATCTGCTTGTGCAATTTTTGTGCAATTTCGGGAGTGTTCTGCGAGAATTGATTAAAAAATATTAAGAGCTTTTTAGACTGTTGCCTAAGGCAGCAATTGCAAATTTAAATCACCGAAAATTATGCCGGGAAATCGTTCTATATAGCGAACAATTATCCCGGCATTTGTTTGTTTAAAATTTCTTACAAGCCTTTCCTAACTCTAAAGACAGGCATCCCAGTAAAATTTTGGCAGGCCGTTCTAGAGATATTTGATATATAGCTTTGCTCAGAAAGCTCAGGACAATTCCAACGGGTCAATGGCCGAGCCTAGGGACTGCTTTTGAGGGCGTGCCCCTATTTTTTAGGCGACATAGTCAAACAGCATGGTGTTCATATAACGATCGGTCCATTCCTCTCCAAAGGATTTCTCCAGGACACGCCGAGTTTTATCGTTTTGCTGCTGCTTCGTACAGTAGTATCGCTGCCCGGCCAACACCGTGGCCACATCGCGGCTAGAGGTCAAAGGTGTCGTTTGGCTGGCAATCTGACAGTGAATGGTCAGGAAGGACCGCACCCGATCGAGAAACTCCTCCTCTTCTGGAGTTCCAACAGGCCGAACAAACAAACAAAATTCGGAAAAGATATCCCCCCATTCCGGTAATGCCCGGGGTTGGGAAAACTGCGGCGAGGGTAGAGCCGACAGAGCCGCCCGATAGGCACTGGGCAAAATTCGATCGGCACTGACGGGGGAAAGATCCGCGATCGCAGCACTAATGGCACCCCCACGGCCTCCTACCAGATCAGCCCCAAAAATCGGCAGGGCATATTCAGGATTCGGAAACATCACACAGTGCAAAATATCCAGATGATTACCAACCTGGGCCAGTTCCAGATGCAACTTACGAAACTGAGGCGCTTGATAGCAACGGTTTTCGATCACCAGGCGTTCCCCTTCCAGGCAGCCCTCAATGTAGCCCAGATCTTCCGGAACCCGGTAAGGAGACACCGTCAGTTGGCTCAGCCAGATTTCTTCAATACAATCTGCCAACTTGCGAATCAGAGCATGCTGCTGGTTTCGTAATGATGTTTGCACAGGCTTCAACATATCGATCTATATGAGGATAGGATTTATATCAATTTGCAGAATCTTGGCTACAACGCTCTCGGCCTAAGGCTACCAGGCAGAAACTTAACGATATAACCTGAATCAAAGCAATGGGTATTTACCTACACTGGCCTATAGCCCGTGCAAAATGTGTGCAAAGATCTGCCAGCATGGCCTGCGTCTCTCATCAGGCCTCTGAGCCGCACCAGGTCGCCATCCCAGACCAGAGTCCTAACTGGCCCAGGCTTTTACCCGCTGGAGACGATTCAGAATCCGATTCGCCAGATCAATCCCCATCACCGGTTTGCACAGGTAATCATCCGCACCCACCGTGAATGCCTGATTTTGACTCTTTACATCCGTTAACACGCTCAGAAATAAAACAGGCAGCCGTTGCCAGCGCGGATCGCTGCGCAGAATCTGACAGAGTTCAAAGCCATTAATCTGCGGCATATTGACATCCAGGACGATCGCATCCGGTGTCACAGCCTGCAGCACCGTCCAGAACTCCTGTGGGTCTGCCAGGGTTGTCACTTTAAAGCCCCAGGGTTTGAGCAGGGTGGGTAAGGTGCGCAACCAGGCCCGATCGTCATCCACAATCATCACTGTACTGGGCAGATGAGATCCTGATAACATCTGCACTACTGCAGCAATCACCTGTTCTGGAATCGCAGAGGGTTCTAAAAACAGTTTGCCCCCCCGACGGAGAATCTCCAGACGACCCTGCAGGTCACCCTGGTCCGTCACCACCAGAATCGGCAACGTCGGATAGCGCCGTGCAAATTCCGACAAGAGGAGCAGGGAGTCCAGGGAAGGGAGCCTGGGCTCAGACCCTGACTCCGCTTGGGAAGCTCCTGAGGGCAAGCGGAAGAGCAGCGCATCCGGAGGAGTCTCTGAGGTCAACCAACCTTCTGCCACATCCAGGGTTGGTGAAATCGCAGTGCGAATCCCCCGACTTTCCGCCACCTTCACCAGCGATTGGGTAAACCCGGCCTCTCCACCCAGAATCAGCAGCAGGGGTGCATGTCCCGTGGGCAGTTGAGAGGGCTCCACCAAGGTCACACTCTGAATCTCGTCCTGCAGGGCCGTTACCAGAACGTCCAGGAGCGGCGCATGCTTTGGAAGCAAGGGCTGGCGACCTGCCAGCCAGTGCTCCACCTGACGAGCCAAGTGCATGGCCTTCATTTGCCCAAAAATGCCCAGCGTTCCAGCCAACTTATGGGCCATTTGTTGCCCCTGAGCCTGCTGTTGAGCATCCAGACGATCGGACTGTAACGCCTCAACAATGGCCGAGAGCAGAGCCAATTGTTCCAGACTCTTGGGTTTCGTGGTCATCCAGGTTTCGTTGAGAAAAGCCAGGTATTGCTGTTGAGCATCGGCTGATCGGGGATTCAGTCGCCCTGATCCAGCATCGTGCAGCGGTTCTGGTACTCCAGCAGGCACATCCTGAACCACCGACAGGGCTGTTCCAGCCTCTAGGGCAGGTGCTTTCAGGTAGTATCCCCGACCATGCATCGTGGCAATGAAATCCTGGGGAGCCCCAGCCATCAGCAATTTTTGACGGACCCGTCGGATATGGGAGCGAACCGTCGCCTCGGAGGGAAATTCTTCCGAAGACCAGAGACGGTCCAGAATTTCCTCCGTACTGAAGACATGGTGACTGTCCTGCAGCAGCAATTCCAGCAGCTCATATTCTTTAGTTGTCAGACTTAAGAGTTGTCCGTTATAGGTCACCTCACAGGTGCTGGGATTGAGCAGCAACTCCCCCCAGGTTAATAACGGAAAGGGATTAGAACTTCCCCGCCGCAGCAAAGCCCGAATTCGGGCAACCAGTTCAGCCTGGTCAAATGGCTTCACCACATAGTCATCGGCTCCAGCATCCAATCCCTGCACTTTAGCCGTGCTACTTTCCTCAGCTGTTAGCAACAAAATTGGCGTCGCATAGCCTTCAGAACGAAATCGCTGACATAAACTAATGCCATCCAGTTTGGGCAGCATAATATCCAGCACAATCAGGTCATACTCAAACGTGGAACCATAGGTCCAGCCCATCTCCCCATCCTGAACCACATCCAGCACATAATGATGGGAAGCCAGACTCCGGGTCAGGACTGCAATACAGGACTCATCATCTTCCACTAGCAAGATTTTCATACAGACCACTACCAATCCAGAATCCGGGTAATTTGTTCCGGCAAATCCAGAGAGTTAAAGGGCTTTGTAATCACCCCACTCACCCCCAAATCATTAAACTGACGTTTTTCTGCTGTCTGGGCTTTAGCCGTCAACAGGATGACCGGAATTTTTTCAGTCTCTGGATGAGCCTGCAGCGCCTTAAAGGTGGCAATTCCATCCATATCTGGCATCATCACATCCAACAGAATCACATCTGGCTGTTCTATTTGAGCCGTTTGAATCCCAACTGGCCCGGAACTGGCCGTCAGCACATCCCAGCCCGTCACCATGCGAATACCAAATTGCACCACAGTTTGAATGGTTTCTTCGTCATCAATGATCAAAACACGTCTATTATTGGTCATCGGATGGTGACCTCCCTCCATCCCGTCAAAGCTACTCATGGCGCGTTGGGGGGCTGACGCCGGTTAGCCCCGATCGCTGGCAAGGTGAACGAAAAAGTACTCCCTCGACCTGGACTACTCTCGGCCCAAATTCTGCCATCATGCTGTTCAATAATTTTGCGACAGATCGTTAACCCCAGCCCCGTCCCTCCTTTTCTGCGGGAGTCCGACGAATCAACTTGTTGAAACCGCTCAAAAATACGTTCGAGCTGATCGGCAGGAACCCCCTGGCCTTCATCTCGAACCTGAAACACTGCTTCCGTGGGAAGATTACGGGTTTTGAGTCGGGTTGAATTTTGCTCCTGATGCAATTTTTTTTGAATTTTAGCTCCTGCCCGAGCGGATGAGGCAGATTTTGTCTGAGGCGCAGCAGCATCAGGCAGATGGGTTGCTGACCCATATTGGACCGTGAGCCAGACGGTCCCCCCTGGGGAGGAAAACTTAATCGCATTACTGAGTAAGTTGGTGAGCGCCTGCTGAATGTAATCAGCATCAGCCCAGACCATCACATCTTCCGGTTGGGTTACCAGACGCACTTCATGTTGCTGGGCCATCGCCTGCATTGCCTCCGTCGCCTGAATCATCAAATTCGCTGCATCACAGGCCTGGCGATCCATGATGACTTTACCAGACTCAATCCGTTGTAAATCGAGCACATTATTGACTAAACGCACCAGACGTTCAGTGCTCTCGTTGGCAATCCCCAGCATTTGCTGCCCATCCCCTGAGAGGGCTCCCAATCGCCCAGTTCCCAGAATCTTCAGGGCGCTATGCAGAGATGTCAGGGGCGTTCGGAGCTCATGGCTGACTACAGAAATGAACTCATCTTTCATCCGTTCAATAGCTTTGCGATCGCTGATATCACTGGTCAGAGCAAAAAATCCCTTTGTGACCGCCTGCTCATCCTGGTGCGGGATGTAGGTCACATCGACCGATCGAGAACTACCATCATGGAGCACAATTTCATTTTCATAATTCACCACGCAACCCGACAAGGTAGCCTCCACATGCACCTGCATACCTCGATAGCAGTCCTCACCCCAAATCTGTTGCAAATGTCGCCCATAAATCTCTTTGGGAGACTGCCCCAGCCAATCCCTATAGGCTTTATTGTTAAAGCGATAGCATTGCTGATCGTCCACATAAGCAATCAACACAGGCAGGGCATTTGTAATCAAACGCAATTGCTCCTCACTTTGCCTCAGAGCTGCTTCAGCTTGCATCCGATCATTAATCTCCTGCTGCAAACTGCGATTCACCTGTTTCAATTCAGCAGTCCGGACTTCTACCATTTCTTCCAGATGCTCCAGCAATTGGGCCTGGGCCAGGGCAATACTGATTTGATCTGCCAGTTGCTGCATCAGTTCCAATTCAAAGTCAACCCAGTGACGGGTTTGATTGCACTGATGGGCAATCAACAGACCCCAGAGTTGGCTTTGAGAGGCAGATTCACCTGAAGTATGAGGACTCAGGGTTTGCAGAATCGGCACAATCAACTTGGCTTTAATGTTGAATTGATCGACAAACTCAACCAGGCATTGGGCCAACCCGGCTGTCACATCATGCACATCTACGATCGCCCGCACCCGGCCCTGGGCATAGAGCTGTTGATACGCTGCGGGAAACACTTCTTCAGGAAATTCCAGATCCATCAGGGCTGGATAATCCGGCAACACGGCTTCGCTGATCGTTTTACCGGTACCATCAGGCAACACCTGGTAAATCAGCACCCGATCAGCCTGCAGAATCCGCTGCACTTCTGTCACTGTTGTATGCAAAATCTCCTTCAATTGCAGAGATTTTCGAATCTTTAAGGTCACTTCTGAAAACAGTTCAACTCGTTGCTGCTGCCGTCGCAGCTCATCATCCATCGCTTTTTTCCGATCGGAAATATCACGCAAGATCAGCAGATGGCAGTCCGGCAGGACATCCAGGGTCAAGGTATATTCCACATCCCGCGCTGCCTTTTTTCCTAGGGATAGTTGCCCTGCTGACATTAATTCCCCGCCTTGCGCCCGCTCTCGCACGGAGGGAACGGCAAACCCACCCTGCATAAAATCTGGCAGGGCATGCCCAATCAGACCCTGGCGATCCAGCCCAAACAGCTTACAGGCTGTCGCATTCAGATCAACCAGACCACCGTCATCCTGAATCAGAACGATCGCATCCTGAGCTTTCTCAAACAAAGACTGCAACAGAATTGAGCCAGTCTGCTGTTGGGCCAGCTTTTGCTTGACTGGTTTTGCACTGGTTTTGCGATCGTCAGATTTTGGGGTGGAACGAGAAGAACGTTTAGGCACCTGAGTTCAGGGCAAAGGACCTTTTCATTGTTTATCCAAACCTATCGAAAGTTCAAATTTAGTAAAGTTGATGTAGCGAAACTTAATTTTACGCAATATTTGTCCGACCAGGTTCCCGCATTCAGCCCCAGGTGAGTGGAATCTCGACATCGCTTCCCTCGACTTAAGCCATGGGGAGGCCAGTAGCCCAGTCACCGACCCTGCCCCCAATCAGGCTAAGATTCAAGATACAAATATTTATCTTGTCAAACCAGCGATCGTGAACGAGAACTATTTAGGACGCATGCTGCTCTCCCACAACTTTGATGTTGGAGGCGACAGCATTCCAGCCCTCAATCGAGAAGAATTTTTTGCCGTCTTCAGGGAGGGTCTCAATTCCCAGATCCCCTTGCAATGTCGGCTGGTCAACAACCCCCACTGGATTGTCGAAATCCGGTTCCCTTCAGATGAATTCTCCCCAGCCCAGGTGGGTCAGCTCTGTGCCCTGGCTCTGGTCGAGAAACGTCAGGCTCAGGGAGTTCCTGCAGCGGCAATGCCGGAAGTGCTGATTCTGGGGGGTCTGAAGACGACCCCACCCACCAGTGACTCGCCCGACGCGCTGCAACCCGGCGAATGGGGGGTAGATGTGGTGGAAACGACTGACGGGGCAACTTTTCTGCAAACGATCCAATGGAATACGGTAATCGCTGAGAAACCGCAGGACAGCATTTTTAAGGTGGAACTGAAGACAGACCAGGTTCTGAAGAGATAGGACGGTCCCCATTTCAGATCCTTTGTCCAGTCGTTGCCTGCAACGGCTGTCAGCTTATCCTTTCTCCCCTTTTCTCCCCTATGCCCTCCCCCAATCAAATCCTGATCCGTGCCATTATCCAAGGGGATGTGGCCCAGGTAGAAGCCCTCCTGACTGCAGGGGTAGCCGTCAATACCACGGGTGGCGTCACCCCCGTTGGAGCCAGTAACACCGCTCTGATGTGGGCAGCAGCCGAAGGACATCTGGAGATCGTGGACCTGTTGCTGGCCCACGGAGCCTCAGTCAATGAGCAAAACGACGCCCAGTATACCGCCCTCATGTTTGCTGCCGAAGCAGGCTACCGAGACATTGTTTCCATCCTGCTCGATCACAAGGCGGGGATTCACCCTCGCAACCCATACGCTGAAACCGTCCTGATGGCCATGGCTCGCCAGGGTCAAACCGACCTCGTACAGCGGTTGGTCGGGATGGGGGCGGAGGTGAATGCCAGGAATAAAATCGGAGACACCGCCCTTTACCTGGCTGTCGATCATGGTCACTCCTACACAGTCAAAGCCCTGATCGAGCTGGGCGGCGAGGTCAATACGGAAAATCTGGGAGGGTGGACTCCCCTGATGATGGCAGCGGCCCGTGGCGACCTGGAAACCATCAGCCTTTTGCTCCAGCATGGGGCAGACTTCCGCCCTCGCAATCGCTGGGGAGCAACTGCCTTAAGCGAAGCCCGCAAGTCCTTCCGCTCCCAGCAGGCCGCAGACTTATTGATTCAAGCAGGTGCAATGGAGTGAATCCTATGAATTCTAATCCCCTGGCTCATCTGGAAGCCTTACTGCGATCGGGCGCTGTAGACCAGTGCAAAGCCGCCCTGGATGAACTGGCCCAATCCCCGCCCGAACTGGCCCTCCCGATTCTGGAACGACTGGCTAGCGATCGGGACTTTCTCCGCCGTCGTTTTGCTGTCATGGGGCTGGGCAATCACCGCACCCGGGAAGCTCTGCAAATTCTGAAATCCTTACTGGACAGCGAGCAGGATGATAATGTTCTAGCCGAAGTCGCCAATTCCCTCTTCGAGTTTGGAACCGAGGCCATCCCCTTACTAGAACAATTATTTTATCGCAATCATCACTGGCTCACCCGCCAAACCATTCTCTCAATTCTGATGGAAGCCCAGCAGGATGAAATCCTGTTGGCTGTCATCCAGGAAGGGCTGCAGGATGAGGCCCAGAGTGTGAAGGAAACCGCTATTCTGGCATTAGGAAGTCTGCTGAATGGCCCCTGCCTGACGGATGCTTTAGCCCTGCTGACGGTACTGGCCCAGGCTCCCAACTGGCGCGATCGCTGGCGCACAGCAACTGCCCTCAGCCGATCGGAAGATCCCAGGGCCAGAGGACTCGTGGCCCAACTCCAACAGGATGAAAACCATTACGTGGTGGCCGCTGCCCTCGAAGCAGGGTTGCATCAAGGAGCCTGAATCGGGAGGATAGAAACGGGTTTGGTTAAAATGGCAAAACAGGACATACCATGGACGCTCTGACACACCTGCAGCAGTTTTTTGAGGCTTGCATTGGGACCTGGACCACAGAACGAACTTACCACTACCTGACCTATCAGGAGGTGGAACGATCACGGACCGAATTTCAGATCCAGCCGATCCAGACGGAGGGTAAAGCCAGCGTTCTGGTGGATAACCAGTATCCTGAGCCAGCCGATCTCAATGCCCTACCGGGATACCATCTGGATTTCGCCACCGTTTCCGAGAAAGGAGAACGGGTCAACCAATCCCTGAATATGCTGTTTGTGCCCCAGGGAGCAGAGAATGCCATTGTGGTGGGGGATTACCTGCGCGATCGGGCCTATGAAGAATCTCGACCGATCGTGTCCCAGTTTCGCTTTAACCCGGACCATCGAGAACTCCTGATGACAACCCAATATACTCAGGTGGTTTCCGTAGATTCCATTACCCTGGTCAATCCCCGACTTCGTATCCGCAAGATTCTCAATTATCGTCGGCCAACTGCAGGAGAAGCCCTGCAAGAGGTTGTTCTGGTCGGTTTTGGGGTGGAGCAGAAAAGCTAGAGGCATGGCAGACAGGGTGCATGGGTAAAACCCATACAGGCCAGGCGGAATCACCTGATCTGTAGCCCAGATGGACGCAGGATTCGGCGGGAAAAACAACCGGGATTTTGTCCAGAGTGCAGACTTATGCCATGAAAATTCATAAATCTTGACGATCAGGGCTGCCCCCTTGTACGAAGATTGATCATAACAAAGCGTATAAAGAGCCTCAAAGGCCTTATCATTGACGGGGTTGGCGTTCCCCTGCATGGGGTTCGAGTTTCAATATGAGACGAATCAATCCGGTAAATTCGATTAACCCAGGTGAATATTCTTAGGTTTCTTCACCCATTGAAACAATTTTCTTAAACTTTGTTGTTAACCAGGAGATACCGTTCATGGCTTTCGGACCAGCGTCACGTTTAGGGGTGAGTTTATTTGATGAAACTCCTCCAGTTGAGTGGGTACCCGGTCGCTCAGACGAAGAGGCCGAATCAATCATTCGCGCCGTCTATAGACAAGTCTTGGGTAATGCCTACGTGATGGAAAGTGAGCGGCTCACCGTGCCTGAGTCGCAATTCAAGCGGGGCGAATTCAGCGTTCGCGAATTTGTCCGGGCAGTGGCCAAGTCTGATCTCTATCGCTCCCGCTTTTTCACCAGTTGCGCTCGTTATCGGGCGATCGAACTGAACTTCAGACACCTGTTGGGTCGGTCCCCACTGGACTTGGAAGAAATGCGGGTCCACAGCACGATTCTGGATACTCAGGGATTTGATGCAGAAATCGACTCCTATATCGATAGTGATGAGTACCAGAACACCTTTGGCGAGAGCATTGTTCCCTACATCCGGGGCTACAAAACCGAAGCCTGCCAGAGCATGGTTCAATTTACCCACACCTTCCAACTGGTGCGGGGTGCTGCCAGCAGCAGCCTGAAGGGGGATCTGGCCGGTAAGAGCCCCAAGCTCAATTCCCTCGTCATTCAGTCCATCCCGACCCCAGTGATCTCGCCTGCCGGAGATGGGGCAACCTTCCGCAACCCACCCGTTGTTTCCCGGACCCGCTTGGGTGTGGGTGCTGGTGAAGGCGGTAAGGTCTATCGGATTGAGGTCACGGGTTACCGGGCGAAGTCCTTCAATAACATCTCCAAGTTCCGCCGTTCCAACCAGGTTTTCCTGGTGCCGTTCGATAAACTCTCCCAAGAGTACCAGAGAATCCACCAGCAAGGTGGTGTCATCGCCAGCATTACCCTCGTCTAGTCCCTGGCTCAGATCCCTCCGTTCCCTTAAAGCACATTCCTGCAGGCTATGAGCAGGGCGCTACTTGGCAAAGCCATGGCCGCTCAAATCAGGGATGGTAGCCGGATTGTTAGGGGGATCTCCCACTCAGGTCATACCCATTTCATGGTTGCAGGTGACACCCCTTTGCAGCCGAAGATTTTTTGTGGCGCACTTCCACTTTTGGATGGGTCAGCCTTGGATGGGTATGGTTTCTCAACCACTCATTTTGTTGAAAACTTTTAGGAGATCACATTTCAATGGCATCCTCTATTGGTCTTGAGTTATGGCCCGCTAGCAGTTTGGAAGAAGTTCAGACCATTATTCGGGCAGTTTATAAGCAAGTTTTAGGCAACCCCCACGTCATGGATAGTGAGCGTCTGGTGGCTGCAGAGTCCCAACTGTGCGATCGCTCCATTACCGTGCGTGAGTTTGTCCGCATCGTAGCCAAGTCTGATTTCTATCGGTCTCGCTATTTCGAGTCCTGTGCTCCCTATCGCTTTGTGGAACTGAACTTCCTGCACTTGCTAGGACGGGCTCCCCAGGATCAGCGGGAAGTGTCTGAGCACATTGTTCGCTGCGTTGCTGAAGGCTACGAGGCAGAGATCGATTCTTACATCGATAGCGTCGAGTACCAGGCTGCTTTCGGTGAGAACGTCGTTCCTTACTATCGGGGCAGAGCCAGCGAAGCCAACCCCAAACAGGTGGGTTACAATCGCATGTTTGTCCTCGATCGAGGTGCAGCACAAATCGACAGTGCCGTGAAATCTTCCCAGTTGGTCTACGCTGTAGCCAGCAACTCGGCCAACACCATTAAGCCCTCTTCGGCCACGGTGATTGGTTCAGGGACGGAAAAGCGTTTCAAGATTGTGGTGGCTGGCTCCAAATTCGACAGCCCTCGTCGCATCAGCTCAACCGAGTACATCGTTCCTGCCAGTAAAATGACTCCGCAAATTCAACGGATTAATCGGACCTCTGGCAAGATTGTCAGCATTACTGAAATTGCTTAGTGGGGGTGGGGTGGAGGTTCTCCACCCCATTTTTAATGCCTCGTTTCGATCAATTCATACCCCCTTGATGGGGCAATCTGGATCAACCCGTCATGGATCAGCGCTGCTGGTAGCCCCTCCGGCGAATCCAATTTCGAAACTTTATTTTAGGAGAACTCAGTTATGGCACTTTGGGTAGAAACAGCTTCGGTTGAATTGCGCCCCAATTCAACCGAAGACGATTTACAAGCAGTGATTCGGGCCGCATACCGCCAGGTTCTGGGCAATGCCCATGTCATGGATAGCCAACGGCTCACCAGTGCAGAGTCCATGCTCCGGAATGGGGATATCACCGTCAGAGGGTTCGTCAGAGCGATCGCTCAGTCGGATCTCTATCGGACCCGCTTTTTTGAAAGCTCTTCTCCCTACCGCTTCATTGAGCTGAACTTCAAACACCTGCTGGGTCGGGCTCCTCAGGACCAGGCTGAGATCTCTGAGCATGTGCAACTTTACAACACCCAGGGTTACGAGGCTGAGATTAATTCCTACCTCGACAGCGATGAGTATCAGGCCAACTTTGGTGAAAACACCGTTCCCTCCTACCAGGGTAGTCAGACTCAAACTGGGATCAAAAATGTTGGATTTAATCGTACATTTGCTCTGGTACGGGGTTTTGCGGCCAACGACATCGGCACCTCTGCCAAGCTGATCAGCGATATTGCTGGCAATCTCCCAACCAAAATCGCTGCACCTGCAGGGGGTTCAGGCACCTACAGCAACACAGGCAAGCGTTTCCGGGTCACGGTTACGAAGGCCAGTTATGGTCCTCGGGTCACCCAGAGTGCTGCCACTTTTGAAGTGGGCTACAACCAACTGTCCCAGAAAATTCAGAATATCCAGAAAACTGGGGGCAAAATTCTCAGCATTACTGAAGTAGCGTAGCAATAGCCTAGAGTGGTAAGGGATGCAGGGCTTATCATTGCCCTGCTAGTCCAACATAATCACCCTATATATAAGGTGCAAAATTATGGCGGCTACTGGATATGACGATCTCATACTGGTGGTTGAAGTCGCTGGTTTACAACAGCCAGCCTTACTGCCAGTGAGCAATTTCACATTCAAAGTTCCTTATCGTTCGCTCGCTCGCACCCTTGAGTCCATTCGTCGCAGGCAGGGGAAAGTCGTTAACATCACTGTTTTGTCTTCCTCGATTGCCGAGCCTGTTCCTGCTCCTGACCTGTCAGGCGCTCAGCCTTTTTCTACAGCTCCAGAGAGGGCAACCATCCTATCGGCTGGACCTTCGATCAGTGAAGTCCCCCCACCTACGACGGAAAACAATGTCCCACAACCTTCAGAGGTAGCAACTCTGGGAGCCTCGGTTTCAGCATCAGAACTCACACTTGAGTCTGAACCTATCCAGTCGTCTCCACCCGGATCCTCTTCTGAGGCGGAAGACGTTGCCTCCTCTGGGGCTGACAACCTGATTGCTACGCCACCTCCCTCGGATCACTCCGAAGGGGAGGTCAGTGACACAACCCCGGCATCGACAACTGCTGAGCCCCCGGCATTAAGCCAGTTCCTGGGAAGGTTTGGCCTGAATGAATTTTTTGCCAAATTCAAACCCAGTAAGGACAGCGATTCCGACGAAAAACCAGATTCCTGATGGACATAATCAACTTTGTTGAACGATCGATTGGGCGCTGGCGATCGCAACGCAGCGCCCATCATCTCGCTTTCCGCCATTTTGAAGCGGTTGAATCGGTCATTGATATCGTAGCCCTGGCCCTGGATGACCCGGCAGTACTTGACCTCTGCCATGCCTACAATGTAGACCCAGCAACAGCCGTCTCTCCCTTTCGGATGAGTTGGGAAGGGCAATCTGACTGGGATGAAAGTGCGGCCATGCAGGGAACCTGTGTCTTGATTCCCATTCCCGATCCGAACTCTGCCGCCAATCGTGGCAAGCTGCTTCGCGATCAGGGATACGCCGAGGAGATCGCCGCTGTGGGGGACTACCATCTCACAGCGGATGGCACCTTTGTTTTGGTGACAGCCTACGATCGAGCGGCAGCTGAAGAGAAAATCTGGTTTGTGAATCCCAATGTCCGTTGCCGGGTCTCTCTGATCAAAACCAGTGCAGGCACCGGGGTTGTCACTGCATCATTTTCTTCCGAAATTCGACAGGAGATCAAAAACTGAGCTTACTCAGGATGAATTAAAATTTCAGATTTTAACGGGCTCCAGCTCAACCGTATTTTGATGATTTGAACTTTTTGATTTGACACCTAGGTTTTCCGATCTTCAATGCAGTCATTCCCACGGCCATGATGACTACTCCGTCCGATCCTGCTGAAGTCAAATCGAGTGATTTATTCACCCTGGCCCATTGGATGGCAGGGGGATTTAGCAACTATAAACAGGCTTTTGAAAACCCTAAAAATTACGCCCATATCCACGTTTTCTTTCGTCCGTTACCCTTTGAGTTTTTCTCTGGAATCGGCTTCTATTCAGAACAGGTTTATGACTACGATCTGTGGAGTCCCTATCGCCAGGGCGTCCATCGTCTGGTGGACCAGGGGGATCAGATTTACATAGAAAACTATGGCCTGAAAGAGGCTTTTCTCTATGCCGGTGCTGCCCGTGAATTAGAGATTTTAAACACCCTTACGATCGACAAGATTGAGCGACGACACCACTGCGCCATGGTCTTCAAGCGGGAGGGAGATCTATTTCGGGGCATGGTAGAGCCCGGTAATCTTTGCTTAATTGAACGTCACAATTGTCAGACCTATCTGGTTAGCGATGTGGAAATCACAGAAACAACCTGGGTCAGCCTAGATAAAGGTATGGATGTCAATACCCACGAACAGGTATGGGGATCAACCTTTGGACCGTTGCGGTTTGAAAAACGGGAGAATTTTGCCCATGAAGTCCCCAATATCTTATAAAGCTCCCTCAATCGATCTGGAACTGACGGAAGCCAAAATGCTGCCACCTGAGGCTCAAAAAAAGATGCAGTGCTGGATTCGGAGCCGTCATTTAATTTGTTCCGGCAACTTCTTTGTGTTTGAGACCGTGGACTACAGTGCGGTTGATCGTTTTTCTGATTGTGTCACAGCTCTAGGCGGAACAGTGATTTCAGTCGATCCCGTAGACAAAATTTGGATGGGTGGTCATCGCCAGGTGCTCCTATATCGGGCTAAAGCCAGTCTCCATACCCCCTGTCATAGTCTGAAGCAATACTGGCTGAAATATGGTAGCTTTCGAACCCGATTTGACGGGCAGGATTAATAGATGTCTGGCAATTGTTGAGCCAGTTAACAGTTAAGAGTAAATTCGACTGTTTATGGTTTACTTTGTGAAGACTCCTTTGATGGATCAGCGGCTTATTCAAACCTTAAAACTGATTTAAAAGGTGATTTCAACCCATGCTTTCCGCACAGGCGTTGCATCCAACGCCACTTAAAACTTTCTATTCAGGAGATTGTTCAAATGCCTACTACATTTGTGAATCCCGTTGTGAATCCTGCAGCGAATTTGGGCGTTAGTTTATTTGATGAAACAGACCCCGTTTATTTGTGGGAATCTGCTTCAGAAGCAGATATTGAAATAGTCATTCGAGCCGTTTACCGACAGATCCTGGGCAATGCCCACATCATGGAAAGTGAGCGTCTGGCTGTTCCCGAATCCCAACTCAGACAGCGAGAATTCACCGTCCGGGAATTTGTCCGCCAGGTTGCCAAGTCAGAGTTATACCGATCTCGTTTTTTTGACCCCTGCTCCCGCTATCGGGCGATCGAGCTCAATTTCAAACATTTACTCGGTCGGGCTCCCCATCACTTTGAAGAGATGCGTCATCACAGCGCCATCCTCGATCAGGCAGGGTTTGCAGCCGATATCGATTCCTATATCGACAGTGATGAGTATCAGACTGCTTTTGGTGAGAACATTGTGCCCTATTGCCGGGGTTACAAAACCCAGGCCGGACAACCGATGCTGGAGTTCACCAATATGCTGCAACTGCTGGGGGGAGCCTGCAGTAGCGATAAAGACCTGACCTCTGGCAATAAGGCTCGCCTGACCCGAGCGCTGATTCTCAACCGGGCCTATGGGATTGAGCCAAGTCGAAGTGGCAACGATATCCTGTCGGAAGTCTTCGGCAGCGGAGCCCAACCGAGTACAACCTTACCTTTCTCCCAGCCCAGTTCTGGGGCTGAATATGCCCTGCAACAAAAATATCAAGAGCAGGCAACCTTGGTGGCAGCCCTGCAAAGCCAACTGGCTGAGCTGCGTCCCTTTGCCAGCATGGGGTCTGCCATCATCCGCCAGGATCAATTTGCCGGTGATACCTCGATAGCCCCCCTGACTTCTTCTGGTATCCGGGTCGCACCAGCAGGCAGCACCCTGCAGCGTCAGGTCGAAGAACAGGAAGCCCTGATTGCCAGTCTGCAAGAGCAGTTGGCGGAAGCCCGATCGCTGGCAGCGATCGGAGAAGCTCGTTTGAATAAGTGGCGACGACGGACCTTCTTTTAGGAGTCAATGATCATGAATCCAGGTGTAATCGCGGCGATCGTCTATGGCATCCTTGCCATTGTGGGCGGCATCATGGGTTACGTTCAGGCAAAAAGTAAGATTTCTCTCTTGGCTGGTTGTGGCTGTGGCCTGCTGTTACTGGTAAGTGCCCTCTTGCAATTTCAAGGTCAATCCTGGGGACTTATCTTTGCCGTAGCGGTGACCCTCATTCTGTTACTGGCATTTGTGATGCGATGGATCAAAACCCGCAAGTTTATGCCTGCCGGATTGATGCTGATTCTGGGCATTCCAGCGCTGGGAGTTATGATTAGCCAGATGGGGATCCTCACAGCACTCAAATGAAAACCTACACCGGCCAATGTGACGTCAGGGGCGATCGTCTTGATCGCGTTCTGGCAGAACAGTTGCCTGACCTGTCCCGCTCCCGCTTACAAAAGCTGATTGAGCAGGGGCAGGTGCGGGTGAATGGGCAGGTCTGCACCTCAAAGAAAGCGTCCATCGCGGTGGGTGATCAACTTCAGGTCATTCTGCCAGACGCAGAACCTCTGGATGTCCAGGCGGAAGCGATTCCCCTGGACATTCTCTATGAAGATGAATCCCTCCTGATTCTCAATAAGCCTGTCGGCCTAGTCGTGCATCCAGCACCAGGGCATGCCACCGGTACCTTAGTCAATGCCCTCTTGGCCCACTGTCCTAACCTGCCGGGCATCGGTGGTATTCAACGACCGGGCATTGTTCATCGCCTGGATAAGGACACTAGTGGAGCTCTGGTGGTGGCAAAAACAGACCAGGCCCACCAACATCTCCAGGCGCAACTCAAGGCTAAAACTGCCGGTCGAGCGTATCTGGGCCTGGTCTATGGGGCACCGGCAACAGTCCAAGGAACAATCCAGGCACCGATCGGACGCCATCCCGTCGATCGCAAGAAGATGGCGGTGGTGCCGGTGGAGAAAGGGGGACGAAATGCCGTCACCCACTGGCAAATCCAGGAACGGTTGGGCAATTACACCCTGCTTTACTTTCGCCTGGAAACCGGGCGCACCCATCAGATCAGAGTGCACGCTGCCCACATCGGTCATCCGATCGTGGGCGATCCTATTTATAGTTCTGGCCGCTCTGGATCACTGCACTGGAAAGGTCAGGCCCTGCATGCCTGGAAACTCAGGTTGCAACACCCGGTTTCAGGGGACTGGATCGAGGTGGTCGCTCCCCCGCCCGATCGTTTCTTCAACCTGCTCCAACGCCTGAGACGGTCATCAGGAACCTGAAGCAGCCCCATCCTGTGGCAAATCTGGAGCAAGCTCTGGGGTGGTCGTTCCGGCCTTCTCCTGAGCCCGCTGCTCTCGCTTTTTACGATCGGCCTGCAGGATATCTTCCAGCACAATCTGAGCCTGGGCGATCTTCTCCAGATTACTCCGATACAGCTCCAGATCCTTCGTCACCTTATCTTCTGGTAAATGCAGCCCTTCACAGAACTGCTTCAGCAAAGCATTTCTCTGAGCTTCCTCTTTGGTGGCCTCTGGATCGGACAATTCCAGCAGGGAATAGAGGCCGATCGCAAAGAGGCGACTATATTTGAACGGTGTGGTCTGGGCAACCCGTCCCCGTAAAAACTCCCGCAGTTCCGCCGGTTCTCCCAGAAGATCGGGCTGGCTAAATTTCAGGATCAGATCTTTAATCGGAAGCTGCTTGGCCAGCCCCTGGAGTTGCTCTGCGTCCTGGCGATACTGTTGCGGATCTGCTTCTAGAGAGCGACAGAGGGCGCTAAAAATGGAAGCCTTGTCTACCTCCGGACGGTAGAACTGCATGAAGCGATCGAAGGATGAAACAACGCCCAACGCATAGATAGGGTCGTAGCGGTAATCCACATTCACCGATAGCAGGTGCATCTCTACCATCAGTTCATCCACCACCCGACGATAAATGGAATTAATGGGCCGGGTGTGTAAGGTGTAGAAAGCGCGTTTGGTATCTGAAACAGTGCGGGCGTTAGTCACGGCAAATAATTCGACAAGTATTCAGGTGCTGTATCTTTCATTGTCCCGCCTGACGGTGATTTTTGCCAACTGAAATGCAGAGAAGGTAAAATTCAGACCCATCCTGTCCGCCCGGGCGTTGCAGGCAACACCTCTAACCATTCTTCCCACAAGATCCCATACAGAACCAGATCCATGTATTGGCCCCACTTCAGCACGGCCTGTCGGAGATACCCCTCCTGTCGCATCCCAAGCTTCTGCATCACCCGTCCTGATGCCAGATTCTGAGCAAAATGGGCGGCATGAATCCGATGGAGGTTCAAGGTCTGAAATCCGTATTGGAGTAAAGCCAGAGCCGCCTCTGTGCAGTATCCCTGCCTCCAATAGGGTTTACCCAGCCAGTAGCCCATTTCCGCACTATGGTGGTCTGGAGCCAGAACCAGACCGATCGCGCCACAGAGCTCTCCCGTCGCCTGAAGCACGATCGCCAGGCTGAGTCCCTGACCATTCGCAAAGGCTGAGGCATGGGTGTCAATCCACGCTGCTGCTGCACCATCCGGGTAGGGATGGGGAATCGTCAGGGTCATGGCAGCGATTTCCCGTTCTCCAGCCAACCTTTGCACCGTCGCCGCATCAGCCAGACTGAACGGACGGAGGATTAAACGGGACGTGTAGAGGGTTGGCACCTGGGGAGCCCCCCGTGACGGTTCTGAACCATCATTTGGCCAGAGGGCAACAATTTCAGTCAGGTTGAACGCAGACTGGATATTCATAACTGAACAACATCGATCCGAGGGATAGGATACACTTATATTACACTTGTAATACCCTCTCCCCCGACATCACTTCATCCAACAGCAGGAGTCTATGGGAGGAAACCCCGATCGATACCCTGCTCTCTAACCAACGCGCGACGTTTTGGAACAGGTTTTAAGCTAGAATTCTGGTGTTAAATTCTGTTTCTCCGCCCCCTGAAGCTTTTTAGGACGGAAAAGCAGTATTGATTGAGTTTCAGAGTCTTTAAGTTATTACCTGCAAGCAGCTAGGAGAGTCGAACACAATGGCTTTTGAACTGCCTCCTTTACCCTACGATTACAATGCGCTGGAACCTCACATGTCTGCAAAGACTTTTGAGTTTCACCATGACAAGCACCATGCCGGTTATGTGAATAACCTGAACAACATGGTCAAAGACACCCCAATGGCTGATCAATCTCTGGAAGAGGTTATCCGGGAAGCCTTTGGGGACGCAACTAAAGTAGGCGTCTTCAACAACGCAGCCCAGATCTGGAACCATACTTTCTACTGGAACAGTATGAAGCCAGGTGGGGGTGGGGCTCCCACCGGGGCGATCGCCGACAAGATCAATGCCGACTTCGGCAGTTTTGATAAGTTCAAGGAAGAGTTCAAGAATGCCGGGGTGACTCAATTTGGCAGCGGTTGGGCCTGGTTAGTCCTGCAAAACGGCACGCTGAAAGTAACCAAGACTGCGAATGCAGAAAACCCACTGGTTTATAACCAGATCCCTCTATTGACGATGGATGTCTGGGAACACGCCTATTACCTGGATTATCAGAACCGTCGTCCTGATTTTGCCCAGGCTTTTATTGATTCCATGATCAACTGGGATTTTGTGAATCAAAATCTGGTGGCTGCATAAGGGTAGCGCAGGGTTTCCCAGTTGCTCTGACATTTGTTATCAGGCCAAAACTTCCACCGGGGCACGGCTAGCCGTGCCCCGGTCCTTATCTAAACCTACACCCAGAGGAAGCATCCCCCATGAATAGCGAAGACTTAGCCAGATACATGGAAGCAACAGATAGCATCCATAAGCCATGGATGCTACTCCAATTGCGCCTGACCAAACTGCAGGAAAGACGGGCAACGATTTCGCCCGATGAGTATGAACTTGAGGTCGCCGATCTGCATCGCGATTTGATGAAATTGGGAGAATGGTGGGTCGGCAGGGAAGATGAGGTTTTTTAAGGGTGTGATGTATTACAGCCCTCCCTATTCCACGATCGTGGACTCTATACCCTCATCTGCCGTAGACTCCACCGTGCTAGGCAACTCCAGACAATAACCCGCACCGTAAACCGTTTTGATATAGCGGGGATGGCGAGGATCGGGCTCCAGCTTAGTTCGCAGGTGCCGCACATGCACCCGGATGGTTTCAATATCATCGTCAGGATCGTAGCCCCAGACCTCTTTCAAGATCTCACTGGGAGAAACTGTCTGGCCATGGCGCTGTAACAGGCAATGCAGCAGTTCAAATTCCAGGTGAGTCAGTTTCACCGTCTTATCAAACCAGATCGCTTCAAAGCGCTCCGGCACTAGCGTTAAGGGACCGTAATTAAGAATTTCACTATGTTTAGCCGCTCGGGGAATCCGATCGGTCCGCCGTAAAAGAGCCCGCACCCGGGCCAGCATTTCTTCAACCTCAAAGGGCTTGGTGAGATAGTCATCTGCTCCTGCATTAAACCCCTCTACCTTATCCTGGGTCTGCCCCAGAGCTGTGAGCATGAGAACAGGGATATCAGCGGTGCGCTCATCCCGTCGCAGTCGTTGACAGACTGTAAACCCATCTACTTTAGGAAGCATCAGGTCCAGCATAATCAGGTCAGGCTGGAGTTGGAGTGCCAGAGCCTGACCCTTGATCCCGTCGGGAGCTTGACTGACGTCGTAACCGGCCATCTCCAGATTGACGGCTACCATCTCCGAAATTGCAGGATCATCGTCGATAACTAGAATCCGAGGCATCATTAAAGAAGAATATCTGCGTAAGGTCGTAAACGAACAGTCTTGCCAAAGCGAGATTAAGATTTGCTACGTTTTTCTTGCAAATCAAAAGAATACTAAACAGATTATAAGCAAGGAATCTAAATTCTTATTTAAATCTGAAAATCTTCTCTGCCTCTTAACCTCCATATAAATGTCTTGAATTTGATCATTAGATAGAGTTTGAGTCAGATTGCCTTAGCTTTTTGGTCTTACACTAAGGAGTTGACTGTAAGCAGGGGAGCCTAGTAGTCTTTGCGGGCTAAAGATTATTTTGAAAATATTGTCAATGGCTCTAGGCCAGGAGCAGGTTAAAAGTTCGATTTAGCCCTGTCATTGTACTGCTTCCCTGAAGGGGGATAGCGGGAGTCTCCTGAGTTAAGACAGCCCTACAGCCAGATCAATCCCAGGCTGGTGTGAGAGCCACCCCTTGATTTGTTCATGAGTTATCCATTCAGAAGCTAGCGCCCGTAGAAGCATCCATGTCAACAATCGTCATTGTTCTGGTTGAAGTTCTAGTAATCATCACTTTTTCCAGGCTGGTAGGATTTGGCTGCCGCTGGCTAAAACAGCCGCTAGTGATTGGTGAAATCCTGGCCGGAATTATGTTAGGTCCCTCTTTGCTGGGGCTGATTTCTCCAGACCTGGCTTCCGCTCTTTTCCCAGCAGAAGCGGTTCCCTTCTTAAATGTCCTGTCCCAGGTGGGGTTAATCTTCTTCATGTTCCTGATTGGCCTGGAACTGGACCCCAAATATCTGAAAGGCCAGTTAGAAATAGCCATCCTCACCTCCCATGTCAGTATTCTGGTGCCCTTTTCCCTCGGCACCTGTCTGGCCTTGCTGCTCTATCCTCTGGTTTCTAATGGGGCCGTATCCTTCACAGCCTTCACCCTCTTCCTGGGAGCGGCCATGTCCATTACCGCTTTCCCCGTGCTGGCCCGCATTATCACCGAAAACAATTTGCAGGGCACCCGATTGGGCACCCTGGCCCTGACCTGTGCTGCGGTAGACGATGTCACAGCTTGGTGCCTGCTGGCTCTGGCGATCGCGGTCACCCGCACCAACAGCATGGTCGATGCCTTACCCACCATGGTCTATTCGATTCTCTACATTGGCATCATGGTGACGATGGGACGGCAATTGCTCAAGCGTCTGGCCACCCATTATGAACGAACCGGCAAGCTGACCCAGTTTGTGATCGCCGGGATCTACGTCGGGGTGGTTGCCTCTGCCCTGATTACCGAGATCATCGGAATTCACCTCATTTTTGGGGCCTTCCTGCTGGGGGCGATTATGCCCAAGCATGCGGGTCTGACCCGGGAACTGGCTGAAAAGACTGAGGACTTTGTCCTGGTGTTTTTACTCCCCATCTTCTTTGCCTATAGCGGTTTACGCACCCAGATTGGCCTGTTGAATAGCCTGGAGCTCTGGTTACTCTGCGGGGCTGTGCTGGCAGTGGCGATCGTCGGTAAGTATTTCGGCACCTATGCCGCAGCCCGCGTTTGCGGCCTGGAGAATCGGGAAGCTTCGGCTCTGGGTTGGCTGATGAACACCAGGGGCCTAACCGAGCTGATTGTCCTGAATATCGGCCTCAGTCTCAATGTGATCTCACCGCTCCTGTTTACCATGCTGGTGATTATGGCGCTGGTCACCACATTTATGACCTCACCCTTGCTGGAATGGACCTATCCCAAGCAACTGATCCGGCTGGACATGCAGGAACCCGATACCATTACCCCCAACTATCGCGTTCTGGTACCGATCTCAAACCCGGCCACGCAGAAAGGGTTGGTGCAATTGGGAGTCGCGATCGCCTTCAATCACAACCTGCCCAGCACCAGTCCCCAATCCGCCGTGGTCCATCCCCTCAGCCTGATTGAACCCGAAGAAGACTACGCCTTCCAGAGCATGCCCGCTGAGATGGAGCGGCTCATTGCCGACCAGCATCGTCGGATCGAAGACCTGATCCAGAGCCTGGAACCCCCACCTGTCCGCAAGCTGGTCCATCCGATCGTGAGCGTTTCCAGCGATGTGGCCCGGGAAACAGCCCGGATCGCCGAACTGGACCAGGCCAATCTGATTCTGGTGGGGTGGCATCGGCCTGCCTTCAGCCAGAATCGTCTGGGAGGACGAGTCGGACAAATCTTGAGTCTGGCCCGGGTGGATGTGGCAGTGTTTGCTGATCGGGGTCGGGAACGCCTGGAAAACCTGATGGTTCCCTATGCCGCCAATGTGCATGATGATCTGGGGTTTGAGCTGGCTCTGAGATTATTGATTAACGATCAGTCCCGCCGGTTAACCGTCCTACGGGTAGAATCTCCTGGCCATCCGATCGACGAACTGGGGTACGAATTTCGCACCACCATGGACCAGCTCCCAGTTAGCGTGTGCGATCGGATTACCATTTCCCTGATGCATGCCGAGGATCCGATCCATGCCGTCATCGAAGCCTCAGCGGCTGTTGACCTGACCATCGTTGGAGCCAGCCGAGAGTGGGGGCTAGAACGTCAAACCCTGGGTCGCTCTACCGATCAGCTAGCTATTCATTGCCAGTCATCTCTGCTGATCACCCGCAAGCATAGCCCGGTGACTTCCCATCTGGCTTCTGCCCTGATTGGCAGTCACAATCCTATACCTTCTCCCCAGACTGACGCCGGAGTAAAGACCTGATGAACCACTTAAAACCCCAGTCTCTCCTCTTCTACGGAGTTGCCATCGGCTCTGTGGTCATTCTGTTCAGTGTTGTCACTGCCTATGGGGAAGCTAATCTCAAAGCCCCGCTTCAAGTAAATGGCCGCTATCGATTTGCAGCCAAGGCCCTGCCCCCCTGCGCCAAAGGCAATGGAGTTCTGTTCCTACAACAGTCGGGCATTTATCTCAGTGGCTCCCTGATTCCAGAAACAGCCACGCCGCAGCAGGTCGCGATCGCCCAGGAAAAACCTGCCCTGCAAGGGCGGTGGCAGGAAGGCAAGATCTTGTTGAGTGGTCCTGCCGATCGGAGCATCTGTGAGGGGCAAATCCTGACCTTTCAAGGTACAGTTGCAGCCTCCCGATTCCAAGGTACCCTGACCCTGGGCCTGGAAAAGTGGGATTTTGTAGCAGAGCAGGAAAAACCTGAGGTAAAACCAACCACGGGCCATTGATGCCAACAGGGTTGGGGATAGGGTAGATCTACACAAGTTCTTCATATTTATGGCCTAGATTAAGGGGTTACAGCAAACGATCCTGAGTTTCAGACTTCCCTGTGTCCTCTTGATTAACCTGGACAACCAGATCGCCCAATGAGCCTCCTGCAAGTAAAGTCGTGCTCTCTGAAACAACGTCTGATCCTGGGCATGGCAGCCATGCTGCTTCCATTGCTGGGGTTAGGTATCGGAACATACGTCTGCCTTGAAGAAATTGTCCAGAATTTTGAACATACGGCCAGAGAGGCAGAACTAGAAACATTACCCATTACCCGTCTTCAAAGATTACTGGTGCAGTCCTCCATCCCCCTTCACGATACTCTGGCAAACGGGGACAGCCGGGGGCGCGATCGTTTTCTGAAACTGAGTCAGGAGATCAACGAGCTTTTTATTGAGATTCGTCGGACCTCTTTTGATAAGTCCCAGGAAAAGGTTTTAGTCCAGATGGCCTATCAAGAGTGGCAAGAAATCCAGGCATTAAGTGTCGTTCTGTTCAACCACCAGCAAAATCCTCAAGTTCTGCAAGCTGATCTGCAACGACTCACCCATTGCCTGGAAAAGTCAGTCCAATTAATGGATCAGGTTTACACCATTGCCCATCAAGAGATAGCAGAGAACCTGGCCCAAGCCCAGACCGTCAAACAGCACGGATATCTGATCATCGCCACTGTTTTCAGTCTGGGCTTAGTGATCGCAGTCTCTGTCGCGCTCCAATTGGCCCGTTCGATTTTGCAACCTCTCCAGGCTCTGAAGGAAGGAATTCATCATTTTGGTCAAAATCAGTTAACCCACCGCATTCCAGTCTCTCAAGCAGACGAATTGGGTGAGCTGGCCAACACCTTTAACCTGATGGCAGTCAATCTGGAGCAGAGTCAACAAACGCTGAAAAACCTGATTAATCTGGATACCCTAACCCAATTGCCTAATCGAGCTTGCTTTCTGGAACGGTTAGCGGAAGCAGTAGACAGAACGCAACAGGATGAAAATTTTTTGTTTGCCGTACTGTTTATTGATCTCGATCGGTTCAAACTGATCAATGACAGCCTGGGCCATCCAATTGGTGATCAGCTTTTGCTAGCTGTCGCCGATCGTCTGAACCAGCAGATGCGGAATGAAGGGACTGTAGCTCGTTTGGGCGGTGACGAGTTTGCGATTCTGCTCCACAACATCACAGAGTCGGAAGAGGCCATCCATCTTGCAGACCGAATTAAAGCGGATCTGGCAAAACCTTTCCATCTGAGTGGCCATCAAGTATTTATTTCAGCCAGCATTGGCATTGTTCTGGGCAACCAGAAATATACCTGGCTGGATGATCTGCTACGGAATGCCGATATCGCCATGTACCGGGCCAAAGCCAATGGCAAAGCCCGCTATGAGATCTTTGATGCCAGTATGCATACCCAGGCTGTTCAGCGTCTCCAACTGGAAACCGATCTCCGATGGGCGATCGAACGAGAAGAGTTAGAGGTGGTTTACCAGCCGATCGTAGCCTTGAAAACCAGACAACTGATGGGCTTTGAAGCCCTAGTACGATGGCATCATCCAGAACAGGGATCCATCCCTCCCAGAGAGTTTATTCCGATCGCGGAAGAAACGGGTCTGATCATTCCCCTGGGTCTTTGGGTGCTCCGGGAAGTCTGTCAGCAGGCCAGGATTTGGCAAACTCAAGTCCTCAAAGCTCCTCAAAACAGTCTTGATTCCTTCATCGTCAGTGTTAATCTATCGGTCAAACAACTGATGCAGGCAGATCTGGTTGATCAAATTGCCCACATTCTGCAAATCACTAACCTGTCGGCATCCAACCTCAGGCTCGAACTAACCGAAAGTGCCTTACTCGAAAATAGCTGCTTCAGCCGCACCTTACTGTTTCAACTCAAAGCCCTGGGCGTATCCTTAGCCCTGGACGACTTCGGTACTGGATATTCTGCCCTGAGTTATTTGCATAATCTTCCGATCGATACCCTCAAGATCGATCGCTCGTTCATCCACCAAATCACCTTTGATTTGAAGCATCTAAAAATTGTCCAGGCCATGTTGATGCTGGCCAAAGCCCTTAATATCAATGTTATTGCGGAAGGCATTGAAACCGCAGAACAGCATCTCTACCTCAAGCGGCTGCAATGCAAGTATGGACAGGGGTTTCTATTTTCACCTCCCCAGAATGCCAAAGCCGCTGGCGCTATAATTACAGGGGCCAGTCTGAGCAACAGCAGAGTGGCAAGCACCAGAAAAGGGGGGGTGCAACGCAAACGTGCTCCTATCTTGTACGGCTATCAACGTTTCTGAGTCAGGCGCAAGATATAGGGATGCAGGTTCGTTTTGCTGTAAGACCCAATCCAGATCTGGTAAGTACCCGGTAGCCATTGGCCCGCAATTCCCGGGTTTTTGCCTCGGAAATCATCATTACACCAGGTTCCCCCCGGACCTTTAATCACCAGGGTGGTATCTTCGGGAGCCTGAACCTGCAGGCTGAGATAATTCAAGAAACTGGTCAGAATCAGGGTATGGCTGGGCTTGGTACCCACAAACCCCACACAGGGACCATTCGTGGTCTCAGAGCGACCAGCCACCTCTGGTGCCGGAACAGTGCCACCACCAACCCCCCGCAATTCGGTTGGGTCTGGAGAGAGGCGGGGACCGATCGTGAGGGTGATACTTTCAAACATCGATCGCTGATTCACCTGAGCCTGAGCTGGGGAAGCAGCAAGCCAGCAGGAGCCAGCCAACAGCAGAATGGCCCACAGAAAAGCTGACCAGCCTCGCATTGGATCGACCCAGGTTGAATAGCTCTGGTGTCGAGGGGCTTGCCAGGGGTACGGGCCTCTTTCCCCCTCAGGGCGATTTTCCGAAATCGGGACGGCCAGAGGCATCAGAGATGAAGGATGAAGGCAGTCACGCATAGTCGCGGGTAGGACAGAGATAAGGTCATCCCCTATAGGACGGCCACTGGATAGGACAGGTTCCTCATTTCGCGATCGTCAGGGCCTGCTGCAGGCGAGGCCGATCCTGCCCTCGCTGGTGCAGGAGCAACCAGGATTGCATCAGATCGGGACCTTGCAATTGACCCGTCAGCGTCGCCCGCAGGGACTTCATCACCAGGCCCCGCTTCAGATTCTGTGCCTGCACCACCTGATCCAGAATCGCCTTGGCCCGCGCTTCCGTCAGGGCCTCCGTTTCCTGCTCCAGCAGGGTCACGATCGCCTGTAACGCAGTGGCCGAACCCACCTGTTCCAACTGTTTGGCCGCCTCTGGCATGAACTCAAACGGGTCAGCAAAGAGGAACCGCACCATCTCCACCCCATCGGCAACTGCCGGTAGAGCGGGGCCAATAATTTCCCGCACCTGGGCCATCCAGGTCGGATCACTAACCGGCAGGCGGACCAGACTGGGGCCAACCAGGGCTCCCAACTGTTCCAACCAAGGTCGATCGGCTAGGGGATCAAACAGATATCCCGCCGCCTGCCAGAAGGGAATCAACAAATCCGTCATCTCTGGGACAGAGAGCCGATGCAGGTACTGGCTGTTGATCCAATCCAGCTTGGCCCAGTCAAACTTAGCTCCGGCAGGATTAACCCGTTCAAAATCAAACTGTTGGGCCGCCTCCTGCAAGCGGAACAGTTCCTGAGTAGAATCCGGAGGAGACCAACCCAACAGCGTCATGTAATTGACCAGCCCCTCCGAGGTATAGCCCATCTTGCGGAAGTCATCGATCGAAGTCACCCCATTGCGCTTCGAGAGCTTCCGCCCCCCCTGATCCAAAATCAGCGGCGTGTGAGCAAATCGGGGGACAGCCGCCCCCATCGCCTCGTACAGCAGAATTTGCTTGGCCGTGTTGGCAATGTGATCCTCGCCCCGAATCACATGGGTAATCTGCATGTCAATGTCATCCACCACCACGACAAAGTTATAGAGGGGTTGGCCCAGTTCTGGGGCCATGGCAGCCCGGGCAATCACCATATCTCCACCCAGATCACTCCCTTTCCAGGTGACAGGCCCCCGCACCAGATCGGTCCAGGTGATTTCCCGATCGTCATCAATCTTGAACCGGATCACCGGTTGTCGTCCCTCAGCTACATAGGCTGCCTCCTGCTCTGGAGACAGATGGCGATGGCGATTATCGTACCGGGGTGCTTGTTTCCGGGCCGTCTGAGAGGCCCGCAGCGCTTCCAATTCCTCTGGAGTGTCATAGGCTCGATAGGCCAGCCCTTGATCCAGCAGGGTTTGAATCGCTGCTTTGTACAGGTCCATCCGCTTGGACTGGAAGAAAGGCCCTTCATCCCAAGTCAACCCTAACCAGGTCAGGCCATCCAGAATGTTCTGGGTAAATTCAGGGCGCGATCGCTCCAGATCCGTGTCTTCAATCCGGAGAATAAACTGCCCTCCGTGGTGGCGGGCGAACAGCCAGTTAAAAACACCGGTCCGGGCTGTGCCAATATGGAGATTTCCGGTGGGACTGGGCGCAAGACGAACGCGAACGGACATAAGACATTGTATTGAGATTATGCATTCCCCATTCTACAGGTGTCGCTTCGGAAGCGAGAGCCACGATCGAAATTTCCAGGCGTCCCCACAATCGTCCACAACTACTGTGGGCTTCTCAGGCAGATCCAATCCCCTTCTACTTGGGCGATCGACCCGCCCGGCAAAGGATCGGTGCAGGACCGGTTGGGAGCACTGATCAAGGCCACCAGCTTTTCAATCTGCTCAAAGGTAGGACTGCAGGGCAACTGCTGTTCCAGAAATTGCCGCACCACCCGCCGCTGCAGGGCCAGAGGAGCCTCTCCCAGGGGAAGGCGATGCAAAGCGGCCCGATCGAGGGGTTGCACCTGCTGCCGCAGTTGCGTCGCCTCTGCTTCCAGGTAAGCAACCTCGGCCTGCAGCAGTTCTGCGGTCTGGGCCAGCAGCTTTTCAGCCTGGGGATTCAGATGCTCTTGCAGATAGGGAATCAGGTCCTGGCGAATGCGATTGCGGGCATAGCTCCGGTCCATGTTGGTAGCATCCTCCCAGACGGGTAGGTGAAAGGTCTGGCAGAAAGCGGCGGTCTCCGATCGGGACAGGGCCAGCAACGGACGCACCAAGGTGACTTCAGGGGTCAAGTGCCGTCGCCAAGTGAGGGCCTGCAACCCATCACTGCCACTGCCCCGGACCAGATTGTAGAGCAGGGTTTCCGCCCGATCGCTGGCCGTATGTCCGGTAACGATCGTGCCATATCCCCCCACCTGAGCCATCTCGATCAGAGCCGCGTAACGCCATTGACGGGCCGCAGCCTCGGAGCGGGAGCCCTGTTCCGAAGGGGAGCACGTGCGGCGGTAACAGGGAAGACCCCAACTGAGCGCCAGGGATTCTACATGGTCCGCATTGGCAGCAGAGTCCGATCGCCAGCCATGGTCACAGTGACCGATGGCCAGATTCCAGCCCCACTTCGGCTGCAGATCGAGGAAGAGCTTGGCCAGACAGAGGGAATCCTGCCCACCGGAGACGGCCAGCAGGAGAGACTGATTTGAAGTCAGGAGCTTACGACTGCGGAGAACCTGATGCACCTGAGCATGCAGGGGAGTCCAGGGCGATCGGGCCACAGATTCCATCGGGACAGGTTAGAAAAACCACCCATAGCTATGCAATCCCTTCCCCAACAGATTAACCCCCAGATAACAAACCCAGACCACCGCAAACCCAGTGGCAGCCAGAATCGCTGGACGACGTCCCTGCCAACCGCGCGTCATCCGGGCATGGAGATAGGCGGCGAACACCAGCCAGGTAATCAAGGCCCAGGTTTCCTTCGGGTCCCAGCTCCAGTAGGAGCCCCAGGCTTCATTTGCCCAGACAGCTCCAGCAATGATCCCGATCGTCAACAGGGGAAACCCCAAGCCAATAATGCGATAGCTGATGTTGTCCAGGCTTTCGGCCAGACTGAGGCGCTGGGGCGTGAGGGGTTCGACCTTTACCTTAGGCTGAGTGGAGGGCAGTTCCAGGGTCACCGTGCCCCCATTGGTTCTGGGGTCTACCGAAATGGCAGAACCAGAGGACAAGGCAGGCTCAGAGCCCCCCCCTGCCCGCCGTAGCCGCAAGCGACTGTCCCGAAACCCCCCTGTGCCCACAGAACTTCCTTTGAGTTCGATCGCCTGTCCCTGGGTCACGATCAGGAATGCGATCGCCATCAACGCCCCCACCATCAGGGTGGCATAACTCAACATCATGACGCTGACATGCATCATCAACCAGTTGGATTTCAACGCCGGAACGAGGGGAGCCGAGGCCTGCATGTCGGTGGGCAGGGTGAGGGTAGCAAAGGCGGCAATCCCCATGGCGACGGGTGCAGTCACCACCCCAACCAGGCGACTGCCACTCTTGTTCTCAGCAATCAAATGAATGGTGGTAATACCCCAGGTGAGGAAAAACAGGGATTCGTAGAGGTTGCTGATCGGAAAATAACCGGCCTCCAGCCAGCGGGCTGCCAGCAAAGCGGCGATACAAAGGTTCGCGATCGCCATCCCCGTGGTTCCCAGGGCAGACAGATAGGGCATGCGGGGAAAGGCTGCCCCAACCCAGTAAACCAGCAAGGTGAGAAACAGAATGGCAAACGCAGCGTTATCTAACCCATTCTGGAGCGCAACCAGATCCATCGCAACCTCTTTAACTAAATGCCTGAATCTTAAGGACTCTTTCGGAGAGCTTGTTCCTGTTTAACTATGGTAAGTCAATTGGGTGGTTTTCAAGAGGCTACCTGCCCAGGTTGTTGTCGAATTGGGATTTGAATCGAGAATTAGTTGCCTGACCAGGAGCCGAACTGCAGGTTCAATAAGCGCCATGCTTTTCTATCCTGATCTAATTCGGAAAATCCCCGGTGATGCATCCCATCCCCAGCAGAATGGCAGGAATGGTTAATCGTAACGGAAAGGGAAACAATTTTATAATCGATTGCTCTCAAACCTTGAACCTCCGAGAAAATAGGGATCAGGATTCTAAGTTATGTTGACGGCAATCCCATCTCGTCATGGCTCAACCTCTCACCATTAGGCTCCTGGGAGGCTTCTCCCTAACAGAAGGCAACCGCCCCCTGGGAACGCCGATCACGGGACGATCGCAAGCCCTGCTGGGCTTCCTGGTGTTGCATCGCCATGCAGCCCAGACCCGACAGCGGATCGCCTTTCACCTCTGGCCCGATTCCAGCGAGGCTCAGGCAAGGGCAAACCTGCGGAAGGAATTGAGTGGCCTGCGTCGCAGCCTGCCCCAGGCCGATACATTGTTGTGGGTAGATGCCAAAACAATGCAATGGATCGGAACTGAGATCGCCACGCTGGATGTGGTCGCATTTGAATCTGCCGTGCAAGCCGCAGAGCAGACCTCCAATCGAGGGGAAGCTAAATCCAGGCTGGAACAGGCTCTGCAGCTATATCAAGGAGATTTGTTACCTGACCATCCGGATGGGTGGCTTATCCCCGAACGGCAACGACTGCAACAGCAGGCCGGGTGGGCCTTAAACCGACTGGTTACCCTATTAGAAGCACAACAGGATTACACCAGGGCCATCGCCTACGCACAACAGATGCTGCGGCTGGATGGGTTAAATGAAGCAACCTACACCACCCTCATGCGCTTGCATGAGTTAACCGGCGATCGAGCCAGTGCACTGCAGGTCTACCACCAGTGCATGACTGTCCTGCGGGAAGAACTAGGGATCGACCCCAGTCTGACCACGCGCAGACTGTATGAGCAACTACTACGGGAAGAGACCGATCCCGAACAGCCCCCCCTGAAACCCAGCAAGGCCCCACCTATCCCCTCCAGCCTACCTCCATTCCCCGCAGGAAGCAGACCTCCGTTGATTGGACGCCCGCAGGAGTGGGCCTGCATCCAGCAATGGGCTAAGGCCATCCTGCAGGACTGGCCTGACCCGAAATCCAGGCCAGCGATGCCGATAGCGCCCAGAGTCCTGCTGTTGTTGGGGGAACCTGGCATTGGCAAAACCCGATTATTGGAAGAACTGGGAGAGCGCGCTGCAGGTCAGGCTCAGATCCTGTGGGGCCATGGCTATGCTCCTGAGATGACGCGACCCTATGGGGTCTGGATTGATGCCCTCCGGAATGCAGCCATCACTGCCACCGTCCCGCTCCCTCCAGAACTAGGGTTCTGGCTACCTGAACTGGGACACCCTTCTCCAGCACCACCCGATCTGAGCCATTTGCTGGATGCCATGGTTCAAGTTCTGGCGCAATGGGTCCACCAAACCCCCCTGTTCGTGTTTCTGGATGATCTGCAATGGGTCGATGAAGCCTCCTCAACCGTGCTGCATTACGCGATCCGCCTGCTGCGGCCTTTGCCCGTCTTGTTTGCCTGCACTGCCCGATCGGGAGAACTGGCAGAGAACGCAGCCATGATGCGGGTCATCCAGGCTCTGAGACGGGAACAACAGATCCAGACCCTAGAATTGCGGCCCCTCGATCGGGAAGAAACGGCAGATCTGATTCGCAGCACCTCAGAGGTGCATGTCCCTGGCCTCTCTCTGGCCATCATCAATCAGGTCTTCATCAACAGCGGCGGCAACCCCCTCTTCGCTCTGGAAATTGCCCGCTCCCTGGGTCAGACCAACCCTGCTCCCACCCACAATCTGGCCGCGCTGATCGGCGATCGTTTACAGCGCCTGGACGCCCCGATACGGGAATTGCTGCCCTGGGCAGCCGCTCTGGGACGGAGCTTCAAACCGACAACCCTGGCTCTGGTCGCCGATTATCCTCTGCCCAGGCTGTTAACGGCGATCGAGACCCTGGAGCAACAGGCCATTATCCGTCCTGGTTCTGGCCTGGGTCAGGATACAGGCTATGACTTTGCCCATGACATTGTGCGCCAAGTCGTCTATGAACAACTCTCCCCACCTCGCCGCCAGATGGTACATTGGCAGATTGCCCAGCGGTTGCAGCAGCAGGCCAACCAGAACAACGGCTTAATCAGTGATATTGCTCATCACGCTGCCCTGGCTGGCGATCACCCCCTGGCCACCGCTGCCGCCCTCGCCGCCGCCACCCATTGCCTGAAGGTCTTTGCCTATGCTGAAGCCCTGGAGTTAGCCCAGCAAGGTCTGCAGCATTGCCAACACCTGGATCCATCCACCAGACTGCCGTTGCAGTTGGGCTTGCTGCGGATTTGCGCCCTGGCAGGCGTGACCTGCGATCGAGCAGCACAACTGGAACAGGATGTTCATCACCTAATCCATGAGGCCCAATCCCTGGGTCTAAATGATGCCGCTGCTGTTGGGCTAGAGACCCTGGTCATCTGGCAGTTCGATCGGAGCAATTTTACAGCGGTTCACCACCAGTCCCTGCAAGTAGCAGCAGCCAGTCAGGCTGCCAGCCCAGCAACAGCAGCGCGCATGCTGGCTTACAGCGGATCCTGTCTGGCGGAAATTGGGCGAGACCTGATCCGGGCCGAAGCGTTGCTGGAGTCGGCCCAGACCCTTGCAGCCAGAGTAGGACTGGAGATTTGTGACATTTTCAGCGGTTTGGGCTGTGTCCATCGTCATCATGGACGATACCCTGAGGCCCGATCGCTCCTGCAGCGGGCCTGCCACCTGGCCAGAGCTGAACAAGATCACTGGCGGGAATTCACGTACATCAGCTATCTGGCCATGACCGAACTGGAAGCCGGGAATCCAGAGGCAGCCCTACCCTACTGCGATGAAATGTCGGCTGTGGCCGCCAACATCCAGGGAGAAGGGAGTGAAGCGGCTGTAGCTGGAGCTCTGGCTGCCTTAGCTCGATATCAACGACAGCCCACGGCAGTGCTGAACCAGGAGTTGAATCAGGGGATTACAACCCTGCAACAGGTGGATACGAAACGGATGCTGGCCTATGTGCTGATTGGTGCAGCCACCGTCGATTTGCGCTGCGGTCGCCCGGACCTCGCTGTCTCCCACGCTGAAACGGCGCTGCAAACCGCCCAGATCGTGAATCATCCCAGCGAAATTGCCCTCAGTTGGGCTTTGTTGATCCAAAGTCTGCTGGCCCTGGGAGAACGCCAGCAGGCAGTCGCTCATTTTACGGCCTTACACCCGACCCTCGATCGTCTGGATCTGAACCATCTGGCCCAAATCGCCGTTGATCAGACCCTCCAGCAGATACAACCCACAGACCCATCCATTGCATTGAGGTGATTATGGCATTTGTGATTGTAGAAACCCTGGCGGACTATCCCTTGACCCCAGAAAACCCCACAGAGACGGATCTAAGAGTCCTGGCCTGTCTGGCAGAACGTCACAGCACCTGGCGTTATTCCCTTTTGTCCACCGATCGGCGACGCATGATCTGCACCTTCGAGGCTCCCGATGCAGAATCCGTGCGGGAATCCTATCGCAAGGGTGGCGGGTTCTTCAGTTGCATCTGGAGCGGGGAGCTGATTCAACCTGCAGGGGGGCTCCCTCAACGCCAGGAATCGAAACTGAAAGTCATTGAAGGCACCTATCCTCCCATCAGCGTGGAAGCCTGGAATGATGCCAATCACAAAACCCTCAATTGTTATGCTGAACGGGGAATTGAGTGGATTCAGTCCTACATTTCCCTTGATCGCACCCGGGTCATTTGTGAACTCAATGCTGCCGATGCAGAATCCGTGCGGCAAACTCAACACAAGGTTGGCATTGCCTTCGATCGGGTCTGGTCAGCCCGTCTGTTGTTGCCCTAATGCCGACAATGGCCTGCCGATCCAGAGGGGGGATCGCTCTGGCAGCAGTTTCGAATCGCGACGATCGGTAGCTTAGGGTCAGCAGTCCAAATTAGCAGGCTGCATCGGAGAAACCCCATGTTTCAGACCCAATTTGATCTCACCCCGACTCATCGCCCCACTGCAGCGCCCCAGATGCGCATCGCCAGACCGATCGATCAAAAATATGTGATTGCGACCCTGGTCCTAGCCTTCAGTCAGGATCCGATCGTCCGCTGGATGTATCCAGACGCCTATCAGTATCTGACCCATTTCCCCCGCTTTGTTCAGGCATTTGGGGGAAAAGCCTTTGACCAGGGAACTGCCTATTCCATCAACACCTATGCTGGTACAGCCCTCTGGTTTTCCCCAGGGGTGGAACTGGATGCAGAGCCCCTGTTCGAACTAGTGCGCCACAGTGTTTTTGAGCCAGAGCAGGCAGACGTATTTGGCCTGTTCGAACAGATGGATCACTATCATCCCCACCCCCCCCACTGGTATCTACCCCTGATCGGGGTTGAACCCACCTCCCAGGGCCAGGGCTATGGTTCAGCCTTGCTACAGCATGTTCTACAGTATTGCGATCGCGATCGTATCCCAGCCTATCTGGAATCCTCAAACCCAGCCAACATTCCCCTTTACCAGCGGCATGGCTTCGCGCTCCTGGGGACAATTCAGGCAGGCACATCCCCCACCCTGTTCCCCATGCTCCGCCAGCCGCAATAATCCCCACAGTCATGGCACACAATGCCTCTTCTTGCCTGCCATGACTCCTAGACAGAATGCCTTCTCCCTTATCCCTACCCATTACTCTCTACAGGAGTGACCCTCATGACACGCTACAGACACCAATTACCGCAACTTTCGAATAGCCTGTTTATCACTGACGGGGGCCTTGAGACCACCCTCATCTTCCATCAAGGCTGGGATTTACCAGATTTTGCCGCCTTTGACTTGCTCAAACATCAGACCGGCTATCAAGCCCTGCGACAATACTTCCAGAGCTACGCTGTCCTCGCCCAAACCTATGGGATGGGGCTAGTCCTGGAAAGCGCCACCTGGCGAGCCAACCCAGACTGGGGCACAAAACTTGGCTATGATCGGGCCACCCTGGCAGAAATGAATCGACGGTCGATCGCCCTGCTCCATCAAATTCGCACCGAATACGAGACCGTTCGTAGCCCCATGGTGATCAGCGGCTGCCTGGGTCCCCGTGGCGATGGCTACATCCCATCTGAGGCCATGACCATCGGTGAAGCCGCAGTCTACCACCAGGACCAGATCACCACCTTCTGGGAAGCCGGGGCAGACCTAGTCACGGCCATGACCATGAACTATGTGGAAGAGGCGATCGGGATTGTCCAGGCGGCCCAGTTCACCGGGATGCCGGTGGCCATTTCCTTCACCGTTGAAACCGATGGAAACCTGCCTACGGGACAGCCTCTGGCAGATGCGATCGCTCAGGTTGATGCCATTACCGATCAGGGGCCAGCCTATTACATGATCAACTGTGCCCATCCCACCCATTTCGAGGCTTTGTTGAGCCGGGGTGAGCCCTGGGTAGGGCGGATTCGGGGCCTCCGGGGCAATGCCTCTGCGAAAAGTCACGCGGAACTGAATGAGGCCACAGAGCTGGACGATGGCAATCCAGAAGAGTTGGCCCAGCAGTACCGTGACCTGAGAGAGCAATTACCCCATCTGACTATACTGGGAGGATGTTGTGGAACCGATCAGCGCCACATTGAGTCTATTTGCAAAGCCTGTGTGCCCCTGGTGTGGACCCATTTCTCCAGCATAGGAGCCTGGATGTGAGCGATCGTTCCCTCTCAACTTTGGACGCTGTTTGACCACCCTTGCCATGCAATTTGCAGACTTTTGGTACGTGGCTGCTCTAGAGCGGGACTTGAAACCCAATCGGGTGTTGAGTCGGGTCATTCTGGATGAATGGCTGGCTCTATTTCGGGGACCAGACGGGCAGCCCGTTGCCCTGCGCGATCGTTGCCTGCACCGCAACAGCCGCCTCTCCCCTGGCACGGTCTGCCGGGGCCAACTCCATTGCCCTTACCATGGTTGGGTCTATGACCAGACTGGCACCGTGGTTGCCGTGCCTGCGGAAGGGGACCATTACAGTCCCTCTCCCCCACGACAGGCCGTTCGCTATGACACCTGTGAACAGGATGGTTACGTTTATGTGCGGCTGGCCCCCTCTCCTCCAGAAGTCTTCCGCCCCTTTGCCCTGCCGTTCTACCAACAGCCCGGTTGGGAAACAGTCCGTGTGATTAATCGCTTCTCCAACTCTGTCACCAACTGCGCCGAGAACTTCATCGATATTCCCCATACAGTTTCGGTCCATCCCGGCGTGTTTCGCACCCCCCACCGCCAGAAACTGGACATGACTGTGGAACGGCGCAATGGCTCCGTCTTCGTGGTCTATCGCAACGAAACCACTAACCTGGGCTGGTATCGCCCCTTTCTCAACTGGAATGGACATCCGATCCAGCATACAGACGAGTTCCACATGCCCAATATCACCAGCGTGGAGTACAATCTGGGGCCCCGACGCCGACTGTTCATCACCAGCCAATCCATCCCGGAGACCGCAGACTCCACCCTCGTCTATACGGATGTAACATTCAACTACGGCCTCTGGAACAAACTGGCCCGCCCTTTTGTTTACTGGACAGCCCAACATATCATTCATCAGGACATGGCCATTTTAGGTCTGCAACAAGAGACGATCGCCCGCTATGGCCAGCAGTTCTGCCACACGTCTGCCGACACCATTCATGTCTTTGTGGAATCCATTCGCGCCGCGATCGCCCGGGGTCAGGACCCCCGTACCCTGCCAAACCAGAGGGTGGAGGTGACCTTCTGGGTATGACGGTATAGAGAAAGTAGAGAAGTTGAACTATCGCTTTAGTATGTATCAAAAGGGAACGGATGGCATGGTGAGAATGGCCACCACCATTATCATGGCTACAGCATCCGTGGTCGTTCTGGCCAATCTCACGCCCGCGATCGTGGATCTAGTGAGAACCCTGTCCGCAACGCACGGACCGTAAGGTTCATCCCAGTTGGTGCCATGGTTATCTTCTTCGCCTTTGTGTCCCTGATCGCTCTGACGCTCGTGCACGATCGCTCCCTGACTCGCTTCCGCACAAAATCCTGGGAAGATTGGGTGCTGGATCTGGTGGGCCTGGGTCTACAGGGTCTGGTGATTCCCCTGCTGCAGATCACGGTGGTGTACCGTCTTTACCAAAGCCTCTGGCCCACTTTACAAGGTATTGTCGTCATACCAGGCAGCCTTGCTTTTCTCCTCAGTTTTGTGTTGGTGGATTATCTCTACTATTGGAACCATCGGCTGCTGCATACCCGCTGGCTCTGGCCCTGGCATCAGGTGCACCACACTGTCACCCAGATGGATGTGCTGGGCACCTCCCGCAACAGTCTGGGGAGCAGTTTTCTGATTCTGTACCTGTGGGTGCATACCCTGGCCCTCTACCTGCTGCAAGACCCCAGAGGCTACCTGGTCGGGGTGAGTCTGACCGCAATGTTGGACCTGTGGCGACACAGTGAGCTCAACCCTGCTAGCGATTCACCGGTGGGGGGATTTCTCTCTCCCTGGCTAATTCTGCCCCAGGATCATACCCTGCACCATGACCCTACCCTGAGCCCAGGGTATTACGGGGCCAATCTAAAGCTGTGGGACCGGTTGCATGGGACCGATCGGCTCTCCCTCCTTTCCTCTGCTACCCTGTTCCCTGAGTTACCGTTGATACGCAAGCTGTTCTGGCCCTTTCCATGACCTTCCTCAGCCGAATTCTCAGCTTCTTTCCGGCGTTCGTGCTGGTGACGATCGCAGTTGCTTTTCTCTACCTTTGTATTGCCCCCGGTGTTCTCAGTATCCTGGCCCTGCTGTTTAGCTTCTATGGTTTTCCCCTGCTCGTCTTCCGCCTGCACAACGTTTTCTATCCCCTGCAAGAAGGGATCAGTGATTTGATCGGGCCGACCTATTCACCCTGGTGGGGTAGTCACCAGATCCAGAGTTTATACATTGCATTTCCAGCCCTGGAAAGCATCCTCAGACTGATTCCCGGCGCTTTCTCCCTGTGGTTGCGTCTCTGGGGGGCACGCATCGGTCGATCGGTCTACTGGACCCCCAAACTGGAGATTGCCGATCGCAGCCTGCTGGAGATCGGCGATCGGGTTATCTTTGGCTACCAGATTGCCCTCTGCTCCCATATCATCAAACCCCGTCGCCAGAATCTGATGCTGTACGTGCGGCGAATCAAAATCGGCAGTGAGGCATTCCTGGGGTCAGGCTCCTACATCGGTCCAGGGGTGGAAATTGAGGCTGGAACTTCCGTGCCAATCGCCAGTCACCTGTATCTGAATACAAAAGTCCAGGAAGCCTCGGTAACGGATCAGACAACCTATAGTAACGAGACGGATGGAGGAGATGGGGATGATGAGTGAAAAACCTCTGTTAGCAACTCCACAGGGAGAATCTTAATCCTTGTCTCTGGTGGCCTCCCTGCTGAGAATGGCCCTGGCCCCGGTGGCCCAGGGATTTCATCAGGCTCTGGAGCACCCTCAGCAGGCTCAAGGGAGGGTCCAGCGTCAGATCTGCGATCGCCTCCTCGCCAGCCAATATGGTCAGGCCCTGGGAGTGCAGTCTGTGGCAGATTGGTCCCAGATCCCGATCGTGGACTATGACGAGATGGCCCCCTGGATCCAGCGACAACAGGGCAATACAGCACCTATCCTGACTCCAGAACCCATCCTCTTTTACGAAAAAACGTCGGGGAGTCGGGGACCGGCCAAGTGGATTCCCTACACCCGATCGCTACGCCGATCTTTTAATCACCTATTCTGCATCTGGGCCCATGATCTGCTCTCCCATGGCCCCCCCTTTGCCAGCGGCAAAGCCTACTTCTGCATTTCCCCTCAACTGAATGATCCCCCCTCTGGGGATCTTTCCATCGGTCTAGCAGATGACTCTGAGTATCTCGATCCCTGGCTTCGCTGGCTGCTAAAGCCGTTTCTGGTGATGCCACCAGGTCTGACCCGGCTCCAAGACCCAGAGCAGTTCAAACATCAGCTCTGTCTGGCCTTACTCCAGGACGTGAATCTGGAAATCATTTCCATCTGGAGCCCCAGTTTTTTACAGGTCCTCCTGCATTACATCCAGGCCCACAGAACCGAACTCCAGTCGGAGCTCCAGGGAAAACTCTCCCCCGATCGTTTGGGCCTGTTGGGAGCATCCCCCCTCCCTTGGACCACCCTCTGGCCCAAGCTGAAATTGATTTCCTGTTGGGATAGTGTCCATGCTGCTGATCGGGCCGCAGTGCTGCGCCAACTTTTCCCCGATGTGCTGGTCCAGGGAAAGGGACTGCTGGCCACCGAGGCCCCGATCACGGTGCCGCTGATCCAGGCCAGGGGCTTTCTGCCGCTGCTGGATGAGGTCTTTCTGGAATTTGCCGATGCCGACAACCGGATTCATCTACTCCATGAGCTGGAGATGGGGACTCCCTACAGTGTTATTCTTTCCCAGAAGGGAGGACTCTACCGATATCGCCTGGGCGATCGGGTGCGAGCAACCCACCAGTACAAAGCCACACCCTGCCTGGAGTTCCTGGGACGCGATCAACCCCTCAGTGATCTGGTGGGGGAGAAGCTCCACGAAGACTTTGTGCGGGATGTTTTGACCACCCTGGATCTCCCTGATACGAGCTACCAGAGCCTAGTATCAGTGTTACACCCCACACCCCATTACGTCCTGCTCCTGGATCGAGCCTCCCAGCCCCCTGAGAACCTTGCCCGTACCCTCGATCGAGGACTCTGCCAGTCTTACCAGTATCGTCAGGCCCGTCACCTGGGTCAGCTCACCGCCGCCCAGGTGATCGTGTCTGAGACCATCGCAGCCACGATCGTCCAGGTCAGACTGCAGCAGGGCCAGAAATGGGGAGATGTGAAACATCCTCTGCTGCTCACCACTCCCCTGCCTCATCTCCCCAGGGATGGACAGTAAATAGTCCTGCAGGCCAGGAGATTCCCTGAATTCACCAAATCACTACTTACCCTGATAGTGGATTTTCAACCACTGATTCAGTTCTGTTTCCGTCTCAGCGTAAACGGCTTCGCCGGTTTGCGGATCATAGGCATACCACCAGTTCCCCCCTGCTTCGTCCATCACCTGACGGACCTGCAGCCCAGCATCGGGGGCGATCGCTTGCATCAGACTCCGCCGCAGACGACCCAGTTTTTCGACCAGAGAGGAACCAGCAACCTGGGTCTTCTCAACCACGAGCTGCCGTCGTTCCTGTTCCAACAATTCCAACAGTTGCGTATTATTATTCGCTTTAGCAATTTCGGCGCGATGGCTCAGGGAGTCGAGGATATTATTCCGATGTTTATAGGCCAGGGCGAACTGGTTGAAGTGTAAGAGATTAGCCATAAGTGCGCAGCCCAAGGTATTTAATAGACGACAGGAAAAAACTAGATGCATACAAGCATAATGTTTTTCTGTATTTAAAAGTACAAAATTTAGCGCTTGTTTGCATTCCTGCCAGAGGGTGAAAATCAATGCAAAACGCAACCTTAACCATGCAAAACCTGCAAGCTAGATCAGGTTCCTATTCATCAGCCTTAAACCAGACCGGATCAAGACTTTTTGAATCATATTTTGAACTTCTGTAACAGTCTTCCTGAGCAAAAATGTGTCCCCGCAATCGCTGTATAATCTGATCCGGCAACAGGTGTGAAATCCTCATGGGATGTAACATTCACGTTACATAGTTAATATTTTTATCGGAGAACGTTTTCAATGGCGACCTTATCTCAAGTTCCTCATCTTTTGCGGGCTGCCCGTGGTGAAAAAGTCGATCGTCCGCCCGTTTGGATGATGCGTCAGGCAGGTCGCTATATGAAGGTGTATCGAGACTTACGAGATAAGTACCCCTCGTTCCGGGAACGTTCGGAAAATCCCGATCTGGCCATTGAAATCTCGCTGCAACCCTTCCGGGCCTTTCAACCCGATGGGGTGATCCTCTTCTCCGATATTCTGACCCCCCTGCCAGGCATGGGCATCCCTTTTGACATCGTCGAGAGCCGGGGGCCGATCATTGACCCTCCCATCCGCTCCATGGAGCAGATCGAACAACTCCATGCCCTCGACCCGGAAACTTCCCTCCCCTTCATCCGAACGATTCTCCAAACCCTGCGTCAGGAAGTGGGCAATCAAGCCACGGTGCTGGGTTTTGTCGGTGCCCCCTGGACTCTGGCCGCCTATGCGATCGAAGGTAAGAGCTCCAAAGATTACGCTGTGATTAAACGGATGGCTTTCTCAGCTCCTCAGATTTTGCATGCATTTCTGGAAAAGCTAGCGGATGCGATCGCCATTTATGTCCGTTATCAGATTGATTGTGGAGCCCAGGTGGTGCAGATGTTTGATTCCTGGGCTGGTCAACTGAGTCCTCAAGATTACGATGTCTTTGCACTCCCCTATCAGCAGCGCGTTTTTCGGCAGGTGAAGGCCACCCACCCAGACACCCCCCTCATCCTCTATATCAATGGCAGTGCCGGGATTCTGGAACGGATGGCCCAGTCGGGTGCAGATATTGTCAGCGTCGATTGGACTGTGGATATGGCGGATGCCCGTCGGCGTCTGGGGTCTGAGGTGGGGGTGCAGGGCAATATGGATCCCTGTGCTCTGTTTGGGTCGCAGGATTTCATTCGCGATCGGATCTTTGATACGGTGCGGAAGGCGGGCAACCACCGGCATATCTTTAACCTGGGTCATGGGGTGCTGCCCAGCACGCCAGAGGAGAATGTCGCCTTCTTCTTTGAAACGGCGAAGCAGTTGGATAAATTGCTGGCGATGCCGGTTTAGCGATCGGCGAGAACACTGCAGAGGCGCGGAGAAGGCAGAGAGGACTTTGCGTCTGGTGCAGGTAACGGTTGATTAGATAGGGCTAAAATAACCGCAGAGGTGCAGAGGGTCTGCTCTACACCCTGCGTTTTTTGCTGTTTTGCGGTAGATCACTATATCTATGTCCCAACGTATTTTCCTGACTGGTGCGAGTGGCTGTATTGGTCACTATATGGCTGAAGCATTGATTCAAGAAACAGAGGATGAGCTGTTTTTGTTGGTCAGGAATCCGGATAAATTAAAGTTCGATTACAATGCCCGTCCCGGTATCACCATCCTGCAGGGGGACATGCGGCAGATTGAAGAGTTTGCTGATTTGCTGCAAACAATGGATGCTGCTGTGCTGGCGGCGACAGCCTGGGGAGATCCTCAAGAGACCTATGACATCAATGTGGTCAAAACGATCCGGCTGCTGAATCTGCTGAACCCGGAAGTTTGTCAACAGGTGATTTACTTCTCAACTGCCAGTATTCTGGATCGAAATAATGAACCGCTTCAGGCAGCGGGTGAGATTGGGACGGACTACATCAAAACAAAATATGCCTGTCATCAACAGTTGGCAAACTTGGCGATCGCACCTCGTCTAACGGTGGTCTTTCCCACCCTGGTCTTCGGAGGAGATGAGCAGAAGCCTTACTCCCATATCTCTGCCGGTTTGCCGGAGGTGGTTCGCTGGCTCTGGTTAATCCGCTTTCTGGGAGCAGATGGCAGTTTCCACTTCATCCATGGTCGAGATATTGCCCAGGTCATAAGGTACCTTCTCAAACATCCTGCTGAACCAGGGCCAGATGGGGAGCAGGAGGGAATTCGTCAGTATGTGCTGGGCAATCAGCGGACTTATGTGAATCAGGCGATCGATGAAGTCTGTGCCTACATGGGTTTACGGACCTATTTTCGGATTCCCCTCTCTTTCTGGCTGGCCAGCACCCTGATGAAGGTGCTCCGGTTTCAGGTGGCGGAATGGGATTTCTTCTCCCTGCAATACCGGCATTTCACTCACAAAACCGTGACGAATCCGGGTACTTTTGGATTGCCGATCTATTGCCCCAACGTTGTTGATTTGTTCAGGGTGAGAGGGATTCCTGCTGCTAAAAAATGACGACATGGGATGATTCAGGGTCCAGGGCCACTTACCGTAAGGGGAGGGTAACCAGGCAGGTTGTTCCCCGACCCACTTCGCTCATCACCTGAATCGTGCCTTGGTGCAAATCCACACACTTCTTGACCACGACCAAGCCCAAACCAGTCCCAGGAATGGTCCGAACATTCTTGCCTCGATAAAAGGGTTCAAACAACCGCTTCTGATCATCAATGGGAATACCAATCCCCTGATCGATAACCTGAAGCAAGACCTGAGCGGGCTCAAACTCCAGGGTGAGACCAATCATCCCTCCCTGGGGAGAATATTTGATGGCATTAGACAGTAAATTAGACAGAATTGATCTCAAAAGCTTACTATCCAGATAAGCCGGTGTCGATGAGCCTTGACAGGTAACTGTAAGACTGTACTGCCCCCCAGCACTGAGTTGCATCTCTTCAACAAACTGGCGACAATACCTTTCCACATCCAGGAGTTGGGGATTAAATTCTAGTTTCCCCGTCTCAGCACGATTGATGGTCAAGATATCATCCAGCAATTGCACCATATTCCTGACAGAATCCTGAATTCTATGAAGATTTCGGAGTCGCTTCTCGGAGTGATTCCATTCGTCCTGACAGGTTTCCAAAAGCTGTGCTGCAGCCAGAGCAGTACTGAGAGGAGTCCGAAATTCATGGGAAGCCATGGAGAAGAACCGTGTCTTTAAAGCACTCAGTTCTTTTTCCCGTTCCAGGGCTAATCTGACTTCATCCAGCCGCTTGCGCTCCGTAATATCCCGAGCAGTGACAATGATCCGGAGAATAGCCGTGCTATCTGTATAAGCCTGGGCGATCGCTTCCATCATTCGCCAGGAACTATCTTGATGGCGATATCGGCTCTCAATCGGACAGGTCAAATGCGTTTGCTGTCCCCTTTGTCTCAGGCATGCCTGCATCAGGCTGTTTGTGGTCACCCAATCTTCAGGGTGAACCAGTTCCAGCAAAGTACGCCCGACCAGAGTTGCAGCGGGGTAGCCCAGCACTTTCTCTGCTGATGGGCTGACATAATGAATGGTGCCCTCCGGGTCAAGAATCATGATGATATCCAGCGCGTTTTCAATCAGCGATCGAAACCGCTCTTCACTTTGACGCAGAGCTTGCTCCACCTGCTTCCGCCCTGTTGTATCTCGCTGCACGGCGATCCAGTGGGTGTAGCGGCCCTGTTTATCGGCAACTGGGACAATACTAAATTCATTCCAAAACTCCGTCCCATCTTTACGGTAGTTAATCACCTCTACTGTAATCGGTTCCCAATGCGTCAGGGCTGTGCGTACCTGCTGCAGTATAACACCATCAGTTTTAGGTCCCTGCAATAACCGGGGAGTCTTGCCCAGAACCTCCTCCGGTTGGTAACCCGTGATGCGAGTAAACGCCTCATTCACATAGATAATCCGGGGTCCAGGTTCCGAAATAGGTTCTGCTTCCGTGATGATCACGGCATCATTCGTGTTGACTACGACAGATTGCAACAGGCGCACCTGTTCAGCTTGCCGCTTTTGCTCAGTGATGTCAGCAATCACAGCGACAATGCCTCGAATTTGACCATCACTGTCCGGGAGAGGCGCAGCCGAGAAGCTGATATCAATGGGTATTCCATCTCGACGATGACAGCGTAATTCCATCCGGGTGTAAGTCTTTCCCTGCAGCACACTGGTTTGCAGGGCAGTCTGATCCGCCTGGGGATCATCCAAACAGATGGGATTGGGACAATCCATCACCTCTACCTCAGTCCACCCAAACATGCGCTCAGCTGCCGGATTCCAGATCTTCACCCGCCCCTCTAGGTCCAGCATAAAGATAGCCCGGGGAGATGCCTGAACCAGGGCTTGCAGGGTCTCATTGGTGTGGCGTAGAGCCACTTCGGTCCGTTGCCGCTCTAAAATTTCCTCCTGCAGGGAATGATTGGCTGTTGCCAGTTCTGCAGTCCGATCCTGTACCCGCAGTTCCAGACCTGCATTGAGTTGCTGCAGCTGGTTATAGAGTTCAGACTGTTGGATGGCAATAGCAACCTGGGTTGCCAGTTGTTGCATCAACTCTAGCTCCCAGATTTCCCACTTGCGGGGACGGTTACACTGATGGGCAATTAACAGCCCCCAGAGATAGGGAGCAGCAGATCTTGAATCTAGAGAATAGCCTGCTGGCTGATGGCGATTTTCCTGGATAATAGGAACAACCAATTTTGCTTTCACCCCAAACTGCCGGACAAACTCTGCCAGGCAAGGCTGGACATCAGCTTGTTCGACATTCATAATGGCGCGGGTTTTTCCCAGGGAGTAAGCCTGATGATACTCCACAGGAAACACCTCCTCTGGGAAGGTTTGCCCTAAGACCCGAGGATAGGGGGGTAAGACGGTTTCATAAATGGCAGAACCAGTGCCATCATCCCAGAGGCGATACAGCAGAACCCGATCGGCACCCAGAAACTGCTGAACTTCCTCGACTGTGGTCTTCAACACTTCATCCAGATCCAGAGACTGGCGAATGTGCTGGGCGATCTGATGGATCAAGCGTTCTCGATCTGTTTGGCGCAACAGCAGCACCTCAGCCCGTCGCCGTCGCAGGACTTCCTGGCTGAAATACCAGCAAACAATCGCCAGGACTAGAACGCCAAAGCCCATGGTCATGAAAACTACAGTTGTCGCACTCAAGCCAAACATTGATACAAGAGTGAGCCCATGATGGATTAAACCACTTGGATGAGTCAAACCCTGAGGGGGCAGAGCGATGCCATGCCCCTTCTTAAACCACGCAGCTTTACAGCCCATGCAATGGGCTGTAAAAATTCACGGCCCCTAGAACCCAATCAGGATGGATAGAAACATAATCACAAGGATTGCAACCCCAAGCCCAATCGTACCCTGCCCAATTTTCTGGAGCAGTTGGGGCGGATTCTTTTGCCAGTCCCAACGATAGTAATCCAGACGAGCAGCGCCTTTCCTACCCATCAGAATTGGCTTGGGCAATTTATCCCGATAATCAGTGCCGTAACGAGCCATCCGGGCAAAAGGCAGCTCACCTTGAGTCCGTTGGGGGAGAATCCGTCGGCGTTGATAGGGAACCGTGTTATCTCCAAAGTTGTCCAGGTATTCTTCACTACTCAGCAAGGCATCAATAAAACTCTGTAGTCCCTTGGTAGCCAGAACAATCGACCAGGCGAGCTTTTCCTGATTGTTATAAACGCTGCGACCCAGAATTCGCTGAATGCAAATCTCAACGCAACGGTAGTTATTATTGCTCTCATAAACCAGTCGTCGGAAGGAATCAGAAGTGGCCAGTCCTCGAATAAAGTCCTTAACGGTGATTTGCCCCACTCGCAGTTGGGACTCCAAAAAACGCTGACGATGGTAGGCCAGCATCTGTTGCTCATTATAAATCTGGCGGTAAGCTGCCTGGATCAAGACATCCATATCCACAGGAGACAGGAGATTACTGGTGGTATAAATTCTGGGTTGTTCATCACCGGGTACTTCAAACCCCTCCACTCGATGGTTACGAGATAAAGGTTCGTATTCTAAGAGAGGAATCGACATCACAGTACTCCCAAGCTTAAAAGATGAATTACATTCTTAAGGAACGGTCTGGATGCAGTTGACCAAACTGCAATGGGTTAAAGAGAATTGAGTCATCACTCATCTTTCTCTACAACACTGAAGCAACATGAACTGCCTTCTGATTCAGGTGTCCATGGATTAAACTCGTTGATCAAATCTCGTCCGGAAACTACCGTGTTTGATCCAATACTGTTTCAAGTCATGATGAGGGGTATGCAAGCTGGCTCTGGCATGATATACAATCACCTGGCGACGATCGCTCATCCAAATCTTGCCAACTGGATCCACAGAAATCACGCTGCCTCCCAAGACTGAAATACAGTGACTGAATCGCTCCAGAGCTGAATAATCTACTGTTTCAAAGACAAAGAAGTTCCCTGAGCAAATTACATGGCGACTTCGAATCCAGGACTGAATCTTCTTTTGAGCAGCAGGTGGCAGCATTTCCAGGGTGGGAAGCATCAGATGACTTCGAACCGAGCATTTCATACGTAGAATCACGTCTTGCGATAGAGAACCTGCCCTAACTGAACAGCTAGAGCAGGAAAGGGAGTAGGAGGAATCGTAGGGAGATTTTAGAGATCATCATCTGCCAGGATCACAGGGACGGCATCATCGTTATGTCACTGGAAAAACCAGATATCAGATCATCAGAGTGACTCAGATCAAGTCTGGATTAGGTCACTTCAGTAATACTGACGATCGTTCCAGATGTCCGATTAATGCGCTGAATTTGCGGGGTCATATTGTCCCCAGAAACCAGGTATGTTGTAGTACTGATCCGCCGGGGACTGTCAAACCTGGAGCCCCGCACAAGAATCTTAAATTTCTTCTTGCTGGCCTCTCCTGAACCACCTAAATTAGTGCTAGCTGGTGCAATTCTGTTGCTGCTGTTAGTCGCAATCGCATACACCAATTGAGAAGACTTGACGGCACTATTTACTTGAGAGTAGCCCCGATCCAGTGCAAACATTCGGTTGTAAGTGATCTGGCTTTGACCCACTGCAGTTTTTGCACCTTGATTGTAGGGGACGATATGCTCACCAAACTTAGTCTGGTACTCGTCACTATCAAGGTACGAATCGATTTCTGCATCGTATCCTTCTTCAATGCAGCGCACGATATGCTCTGAAACCTCAGCCTGGGACTGGGGAGGCCGTCCTAAAAAGTGCATGAAATTCAATTCCACGAAGCGATAGGGAGCGCAGGTCTCAAAATATCGGGAACGGTAAAAATCAGATTTCCCAACAGCCCGCACAAATTCACGCACAGAAATGCTGCGATCGCTTAACTGGGATTCAGCAGCGACCTGCCGTTCACTCTCCATCACATGCGGATTACCTAGCACTTGTCGATAAACAGCTCGAATGACAGCCTGCACCTCTACCGAAGAGCTATCTGGCCAAAGTTCTGATGAATTAATTTCAATGCTCATGATTTACTTCCTTAATTGCATGGGTTAATTCAACGCTGTTCATTCACACAGGCGTAATACTGGCAATCACTCCCCCCGCTTGATGGATCTTTTGGTAGGTTGCTGAAAGCTGGTTGAAGGGCACCAGATAGATCTGGTTACTGAAGCGAAAACGGGAGACCGGCCTGGTCTTGCTAGCACGGTAGCCCGTCGCCTCCACCCGGTACACTTTGCCTTGCTCATCTGCCCCGGTACCCAGGCGGGTCCGGGCACTACCCAAGGGGTTACGGAATGCAGATCCTGGGCTGATCGGTGAAACTACAGCCGTGGGCACAGACTGGATCAGCAAGCTGTTCAGGCGAGGAGCCTTCCCGGCCAAATTACCCTTCAAACTGCTACTTGAGGCTCCCCGTACTAGTTCAAAAGTATGGGTGAACTGCACCATACTCTGGCAAGCCTCTGTCTTATAGCCCCGGATATAGGGCACAATATTTTCTCCAAAATGGGTTTGATACTCATCGCTATTGAGGTAAGAATCAATCTCAGCTCCAAAACCTCGCGTATCGAGAATCATGCTGTGGGAGCGCATTTCTTCCAGATTAAGGGGAGGGCGGCCCAGCAGGTGGCGAAAGTTTAATTCGATCGCCCGGTAACGAGCACAACTGGTAAAGAATCGAGAATGATAGAGGTCCGACTTGGCTACTGCTCTCACAAACTCACGGACACTGAGTTCAACTCGCTTAAACTGAGACTCAGGAACCGTCAAGCGTTCACTGTCCATCACATAGGCATTGCCTAAAACTTGCCGATAGACTGCTCGAATGATCTGCTCCCGCTCACCATCCGAACTACCAGGCACCCACTCCACCGGGGCAGTTTCTTCAAATAGGCTAACTCCCAAACGGGAGGCTGGTCCAAAAGCCATGAATCCCTATCTCCAAATAGATACAACACCCAGTCCAGGAGTATCCCGACAGCCGAGGATCCAGTGGGGCCATAAAACAGCCACCTCCATGCAAGGAAGTGCATCAACCCCAATCCCATGCTCTGACGATCGTTCCAACCCGATGCAGGGAGTTCTGAAATTTCAGAATCCCATAGACACCGTAAGGAAACTGATCAGAAAACCGGAAAAAAATCGGAAAGAATGAGTGGAATCAATAAATCTTGAAATTCTGCAATATTTGTTCTCAAAACTTTTGCAGGAAAAGGGATTTCCCAGGTTAGCCATTCCCGATAAAACAGAAATTTGGGGGGCAAATTCCCATAGAATTGTGGTGATGAGCAATCCTCGCTGCTGGGTAAATAGGGGCATAGGAAGGAGGAGCGTTCAATCCAACAAATTGCTTTTATCTTGCCTCACTGCCGAATTTATGAGGATTTTACTGATCGAAGATGATTTGAGACTGGCGGAAACGTTAGCAGAAGCACTCACTGACCAGCGTTACGTCGTTGATCTCGTAACAGACGGGGAAACCGGGTGGCATCAGGTGAAGACCATGGACTATGACCTGTTGTTGCTGGATGTGATGTTACCTGAACTGGATGGGATTAGTCTCTGTCATCGGCTGCGATCGCACGGTTATAACCTCCCGATTCTGATTCTGACCGCCTGTGATACCATCAGCGATGAAATCACAGGTTTAGATGTGGGTGCTGATGACTATGTAGTGAAGCCTGTTGATTTGCAGAAGCTCTTTGCTCGAATTCGAGCTTTGCTCCGTCGTGGTAACGCCACAACCCTGCCGATCCTGGAATGGGGAGAGTTACGCCTCAATCCCAGTACTTACGAAGTCAGCTATAACCATACTCCCATCCATCTCACGCCCAAAGAATATGCCCTTTTAGAACTGCTGTTACGCAATGGTCGGCGTGTCTTAAGCCGCAGTGTCATCATTGAGCACGTCTGGCCATCAGAAGCGTCTCCAGAAGAACATACCGTCAAAGTTCATATCCGAGGATTACGGCAAAAGCTAAAGGCTGCAGGGGCTGCAGAAGACTTGATTGAAACTGTCCACAGCATGGGTTATCGCCTGAACCAACTGGGTTAACCAGAGTCATCTCTGAGCCATTAAACCCTCCACAATCGTATACAGCTCTGAGATCGCCCGTCCTTCCTCTTTTTTAGCCCCTAACTCTGATTTTTTGGCGAGAATCTCTTCTTTCAATTGGCGCATCTGGGCCACGATCGCCTCCCCCTGCCCCTGATACTCACTATAGGCCGCAATCAAATCCAGGAATACCATCCGTTCAATCTCCCCTCGGGTCGGGAGTTCCCCCTCGCCCGTTCTGGAGATAGGAGATTCGTAGCGAGTGCCCGCCACATCGTACTTCACCAGGAAAATCAGCGCCCGACTGATCTGATGCAAGGTTTTCTGCAAGTCCCGGACATTCAGATCCAGCCGGTTAAACCCCACCTGCCCCTGGATACGTAACTCGACAATTTTGGTCTGGGTTTCTCCCCGATCAGCCATCGTTTGAATCAGAGCGATCGCAGTTGCTTCCAGGTCTTTGCGGGTTTGGTCACGGTTCACCGTCAGGCTGAGGCGAAGAATTGCCCGCTGATAATAATCCTGCTTTAATTCCGCCTGGATTCCCTGGCCATTCAGATCCACCAGGTACACTCCCCGCACCATCTGATCGCGGCCTTCAACAATACTGTTCGCTTCCAGAGACCCCGGGTTATAGATCCAGCCCTGCTCCTGATAATGTTTGTGGATGTGACCCAAGGCCAGATAATCCACCCCAGCCTGCTGGAGCGGCAGCAAATCAGCATACCGCAACGCCCCAGTATAGCGGGCGATCTGTCCTTCCAGACCATGATGCAGCAGCATCACCGTATGGTCAGGCCCAGAAGGCAACTGCTCGATCGCCGTCGCCAACCGAGCCAGCATCTGGGGTGCAGAGGATCGATACCAGCGGGACCCGATCAGGCGCACCCCACAATCCAGATCAATATAGCCCCCCTGCTTCGTCTCCGCTGTCCAGGGTTCCAGCCGATCGGGCGACTCCGGATCGAGCAAGATCAGCCGATCCCAATCCGCCAGATAGCGCAGCCAACTCGCCTTCGTCCCAAACGGCTCATAATCATGGTTCCCTTCTACCGCAACCACCGGAATATTCGCTTCCCGCAACAGATCCAAACAGACCTGGGCCTGATTCAGGGTTGCCGGTAGAATGTTTCGATATTCAAATAAGTCTCCTACAATCAAGACGAAATCAACCTGTTCGCCGATAGCATAGCGCTCAACCACATCTCGCAACGCCCGAAAAAAATCCATCGTTCGCTGGGGATTGTCATACTTGTTGTAGCCCAGGTGAATATCGGCCAGGTGGAGAAATCGTGGCATATCCCTGCAATTTAAACCGGTTGTACTAATTTTGTATTATGACTCAGTTTGAGGCGTTCCATTCTGCAGCAAACCCCGACCCCCGATCAACCACAGATCTGGCTCTGGAACTGGCCCGCCAAGGAGACCCTGTGATCATTGCCACCCTCATGAACCGGCTCCTAGAACCCGCCGGAGTCAGTGCCACTGCCCAGGTCCGGGGCAACTGTCTCCAGATTACCCTGAGCAGCAAGACCGTCCCCGATCGAGACAACCTGGTCAAATTCACCCAGCAAGGGCTACTCAAGCTGCGTCCCACAGGCATCACCCACGTCATCCTCTCCGGCCAGCAGATCGGAAGCACCACCCCAGCCTGGAGCACAGAGTTCCCCCTAAACCCAGCCAGTAAAGACGCGATAAATCGTGTCTTTACCCAGCCCCGCGTCTCCTCGGAGCCTCGCCTCCCCTTTAACCCTCACCCCTGCCCTCAGAACCAAGCCTTCCTCCAGAGCCACCCCGCCCCCCAGCCTCGCCCCCTAGCCAGCAGCCAACAGCCCTCCCAGACGAGCTCCAGACCCGATCGCACCTGGCTGGGCCATGCCGCCGCCATCCTAGTCACGATCACCTTCAGCCTGAGCCTGATTGGGTACGTCATTTACCAGCTCGTGATCGCCACCCGACCCGACCCAGCCACATCCCCGCAGGCAAGCACCACTCCCTCCAAAACCCCAGGCTCTGGGAAATCCGAGATCAAACTACTGGAATTCACCTGGCAAACCCGATACGCCAATCCCAACCTGGTCGGCCATATCCAGAATACATCCGGCAGACGATATGCCTATGTCAAACTCGAATTTAACCTCTACGACGAAGCTGGAAAACCAGCGGGTGACGCCATGGCGATCGTCACCCAGCTAGATCCCAAAAGCACCAAAGAATTCGAAGCCCCGATCGTCGAACCAAAGGCCAAGAAAGCAACCCTGAAAGCGATCACCGCCTTCTGAGCCTACTGCTTCTCCGGCATCATGCACTTGTCACTGTCACAACCTGCAGGTCCTTCCACCGTCAATTGACCCAGATCATATCGGAGCAACGCCCCATAGAAATCCTCCGTCTGACGCCGCTGCCGCACCTCCTGCTGCAGCCGATCGTAGGTTTCCTGGCTAATCTTCTCAAACGGCAACCGGGGAAAAGGCGCATCAAAACGGGCCAGAAGAGCCGCACTGATATAGCCATCATTATTTGCGATCGCCTGATAAATGCGCCGGGCCAAAGGTTCAATCTCCTCTTCCCGCAGTTCCAGAGTGGCACTGGTGTTATGGGTCGTATAGTACTTCTGGACCTGCATATAGAAATCAAACTGGGCCTCGGCGGAGAACTTTTCAATCTCAATCTGATCCGCCCCCGGCAGATCCGCCCAGGATACCGCAACGGGAATCTCGACCAACCACTCTGTACAACGGGGGGCAAAAGGATCATGGAGCAGGTTGCCCTGATCATCCTTATCCGATTGGGAGGGCACAACGGTATAACCGTACTCCAGACAGGCCAGCGCCACAGGATCATTCTTACGGAAGGTAATGCGGCGAATGAACCGCTGAGCCTTGGGAGGATGCCAGCCCGGACTCGCCCCCGTCAGCAGGGACTTAGTTCCCGCCGGTTGCACGGTAGTGCAGCGGTTAGGCCGCCTCAGCCCATGGCGATCGCAATAATCCCAGACTGCCTGATGGACAATCTCCTTCCAGCGGGTCAGATAGTCCCGCTCCCGCCGCTTGAACTCCAGACCGGTGATGGTATCGGGCCGACCCGCCTCCCACCAGCGCAGCCACTCCACCCCAAAGGCATGGACAAAGAAATCAAACAGGCCCGTGAAGGAAACTCCCACGATCGGGTCAATGTCCCGACTGTACTGATAGCGGGGCTCCAAAAACCGGTGGTGGAGTAGAGAAGCCACGGACAGAGCGCCTGCCGTAAAAGCGTCTGCTTGTTCTGCAAAATTATGGGGGTCAAGTTGGTTGAGATGAACTTCAGATAAGTTACAGTGGAAGTTTTTCCCAATTATTTCTCCGCAGGGATTTAACCCATACCTGCCGAGACGATGGTCTACTTCCGCACTGGCCATCTGAGGATAGCGATCTTGAAGCCACTGCCTGCCCTGGCCTGCTATGTAAGCGCGTAGAAAATCAGCTCTCAGTTCAGAGGTGGTTAACAGATCTCGGTTCGATCGGGCGATCGCCTCCGGCGCATATTGGATCGCACCCTCTCCGGAGTAAAACTGTTTGCGCACCGAGTCTATACATTCCTGCTCGGTCGGCTGGCGATGGAAGACACGGGTATGATTCGCCATCCGCAAGGCGTCCCGCTCCGGATCAATCCGCCAGTTTCCTGCCACATCCTGTTGCCAGAGATTATCCTTGGCGATGGCAAACTCAGCATCCTCACTGTCCCCCTGACGAATGCCCGCACTGCGCCGGATATTTCCAGCAACGACAGTGGCCGCCGCTTCATCAATCAGCAGACAGCACTCCACAGAAGTCATTTTTCGACCGATCGCTCGGTTCAGAATCGTTGCACAACGCTCATACAGTCCTGGTAGTTTGATCGGGTTGGCCACACCGCCAAAGCCCTTCAGGGGTTCCCCTTCTGGACGGACATCACTCAAATTGACCGTGACCTGTACCTCACCCGTAAACCGCTCGTCCGTGGAGAGTTCCAGCAGCATCTGGTAAGAACCGACCCAGCCCTGGCGACTGTCTCCCACATAAAGGCAGACCTGATTCCCATCAATCTGAACTTCTGTTAAGTCCCGCCGCAGATCAGGCGGGGTTTGACCGATCTCACCTTCCAGGGTTACCACCAACCGGTTGCGAATTGGGGGCAGGGCATTGATATACCGCGACTCCAGAATGGCCCCCGTCCCACAGCCCATCATGGCCAGATCCATCATCAGGCCAAAAGCCCGCCAGTCAATCACGTTGGTACTGGTGCAGTTATAGGCTCCAGAGAAATTTTCCTGGCGATCGATCCACTCCGACCCCCCAACCCAGAGCCAACGACCAGAGGGGAGGGCTTTAATTTGCCGCTGCATGTGCTTGATCAGGGCCGCCTCCCCAGGGGTAAACTGACCCAGCTTGAGCAGACCATCCGCCGTTCGATCGCAGACTTCTTCCCAGGTTTCCCGATGGTTGCCATAGCGGCGACTGTAGGTCCGGAAAAAGACGGGATAAGCTGCTGGGGCAGTATCCGGGAAAAGGCCAGCGGCTGAACGGGTGCGCTCAAGTTCTCGAACCATGGGTTAAGTTTCCTGGTAAGTGACGGCGAGTTAGTGTTCACATGAAGACTATTTATAGTACTTCAGAAATCTCCTGTCCACTACCAGTAGAGTAGAAATCCTTAAAAAGGGTGAGTGAACAACCAAATCCCCGGCTTCTCGAAGAATTCGCGGATGTGAGGCATCTCCTCAATCATCGGGTTAATCTGGTTGACGCAGGATTAGGCTGACCCCATCTATGCTTCTCGCTCCCTGGCGATCGCTCCTGACCGGAGCACTGCATCGCAACCGCTCCCTCCCCTACGCCCGCTACGTACAACTGGCAACGGTTCGACCCAACGGACGACCCGCCAACCGCACCCTCGTGTTTCGCGGCTTCCTGGATGGTACGAACCAACTCCAGTTCGTCACCGACGATCGCAGCCAGAAGGTCAGTGAAATTGGCACCTCTCCTTGGGGAGAGGTGTGCTGGTATTTTCCCCAAACGCGAGAACAGTTCCGAATCGCCGGGTCTCTGGTCCTGGTCCGATCCGGTGATCCAGACCCCACCCGCCAGCAGGCCCATGCAGCCGCATGGCAAAATCTCTCAGATGCTGCCCGCCAGCAGTTTACCTGGCCCCATCCGGGTCAAGGGCGTGGAGATGCAGCAGCCTTTCAAGCCCAGAAGCCTGATGAGATGCACCCTTTATCACAATTCTGCCTGTTACTACTGGAGCCCGATCGGGTCGATCACCTGCAACTGCGAGGCGATCCCCAAAATCGCTCCCTCTACCTCAAAACCCAGGACCTGAACTGGTCAATTCAAACTGTTAATCCCTAAGGAGCACGAATTAAATAAGATGAACCATTGGGGTGCAGGGGCGTTGCCCCTGCTTGGGGGCGAAGCCCCCAAACCCTTACTTTATTTAGTTTTCGATCCTAAATTCCGGAGCCATCCAGAAACTCTTCAATCACCTTGTCCTGTAAGCGGCAGCTCCCATTGGCATGGGTAGGAGGATTATGGGCAGGAAGCTCCAGGGTTTCGATCGACAGCCCCTTCACAACCGCAACTGCAACTGGATCTTTCGCAAAGCAATCTTCCATCAACTGGCGACTGCGTAAATCTTCGACTTGCTGCTCCAATTGTTCCAGGCGATCGACCAGGGCGCGAATTGCCTGGGCTTCCGAATCAGGCAGGCTACCATGCTCCAGGGGATTCACTCGCACACCAGACCGATACACAATCCGGCCCGGAACACCTACGACCGTGCAATCTGATGGCACATCCCGCAACACCACAGACCCAGCCCCAATGCGGACATTATTGCCAATCTGGATATTTCCCAGGACTTTTGCTCCGGCACCCACAACTACATTCTCGCCCACGGTGGGGTGGCGCTTCCCGCTCTCTTTTCCCGTTCCGCCCAGAGTCACCCCCTGGTAGATCAGGGCATAGTCGCCTACGATCGCTGTCTCACCAATCACCACACCCATCCCGTGATCGATGAACACACCTGTGCCAATTTGCGCTCCCGGATGAATTTCAATCCCAGTCAAAAATCGGGTGATGTGAGACATGAGCCGGGGGAGAAAAGGAATACCCACTACATACAGCCAGTGGGCCAAACGATGGGAAACGAGAGCTTGCAACCCAGGATAGCAAAACAGGACTTCCAACCAGTTGCGGGCTGCAGGATCCCGCTCGAAGATGATCCGGAAGTCGGCGATGAGTCTGGAAAACACAGTTGTTACGCTGAGAGAGGCCAATCATTATCTTAGCGTTCTGGGGGACGACCGCATATCCCCCAGTCGGACCCCTACTGCCGCACAAACAGGGTGTAGTTCGATCGGCGTCCAGGGTCTGGCGTGCCGACCCAGAGCCGATAAGTTCCTGAGGACCAGCCAGGGCCAGTTACCCGACCTTCGCCACAACGAACACCACCCGGTCCCTGAATCAACAGGGTCAACGGTTGTCGCTTGTCTTTAAACTCCACGGTCAGTTGGGAGAAATCTTGCTGAAGAACGATCACATGATCTGGCATTTCCCGATCTCCACCGTAACCCAGGCAGAGATTGCCATCCCGATCCTGGTTAGCAATAGACGCCAGAGACACCGATCCACCCGTGTAGCCAGACGCTGTTCCTGCGGATGCAGAAAATCCGGGAGCCAGGGTCATGGTCCCAAAGTTAGAAGACTGGGCTAGAACAGGCGCAGCCAAAGCCAGTATTGAAAGAGCCAGGAACCCACCATGAGTTAACCCTGTCATGCGTTGAGTGAACATCCTGACACCTCCTTAAATGATCAAACGAATAGGGACACGGTTTGAAGCAACTCTGAGGGTAATGGAAATCCGATCGGCCACGCTAAACATTAGCAGCTTTGTCCAGCCAGAATTTTAATCTCCAGTTTCCTGCTTCCATCTATAGTGGACGCAGAAGGAAACCTGAAAGTTGCCATAAATTACAGCCATTTTGAATTTAAGCCTCACCCTCATTCTCGCCATCCTATTTTTGATCCTCACTGGTGGCAGCCTGCTTTCCGAAATCGTCATGCTTCCCCTACGAGACTGGTTCGGCTGGCTACACCTTTTTCTATCCAACTGGCTGGGATGGGTGCTGCTCCTCCTGCTTCTGTCCTGGGGTCTGCGAGAGTAGCTGCTGCGATCAGCCCTGCCGCAGCCGGAAGCTGACCACCTGCCAGGGAGCCACCTCTGTCCCCTGCTCCCGCACAGGGTTCTCCAGCAAATCTACAGCCCGATCGATCGTCAACCCCAGATCGCTCTGGAGCGCGATTGAGGCTGGTTCGCCATGACATTCATAACAGCGCAAAATCCAGGTTTGAGGGGGGTCTTCTGACGATTTCAGCGCCGTAAAGACGAGATTTTCTGCCTGTCCATCCAGCAGACTCCCCCTTGCTGGCAGAGAGGCTGTAGGTGATGCAGGGTCTGCAACCACCAGGGCTTGCAACGGCAGGTTTAACTCATAGCCTCGCTGCACCGTGTGGGCCGATCGCCAATCTCCCGGATGGGGATAGAGGGCATAGGTAAACTGGTGACGCCCCAGATCCGCCTGGAAATCCGGCCATTTCGTCCCTCGCAATAGGGTCAAGCGCAACCCATCGGGCTGAGCATCATAACCATATTTACAATCATTTAATAGACTCACCCCATAGGTTCCAGTACTCAAATCTGCCCAGCGCAGAGCCGGAACTTCCCACTGGGCTTTTTCGGCTGGGGTTTGGGGGCTAGTCGATCGGGCGATCGCACCCAGCGGAATTTCATAGGTTGCGACCTCCGCCCGTAGATTGAACGTAAACGCGGCCTTCAGCAGCGTCTGTCGCTCCTGCCAGTCCACAGTGGTCTGAATCTGGAGCACTGGAGATCCCTGCGATAAAACATAGTCCTGACCGATGGCGGACTGGCCCACCCGTCGCGTCACCCAGAGCCGAGTCTGCAAAGGCCCCACCTCCAGGCCCCAATCCGACAGACATTCCGCTGGGGGTAAGGGGCACTCCTGATAAGCCGGGTCAATGTTCCAGGCATCCCAATATTGGCCACTATCCTGAAATGCCTGCAGATGATTCCCCGATCCCTGGAGCACTTCCCGCTGCTGGACCTTGTCAAACACCGTCAGCAGATTCCCCGTCGTCAGATCCACCTCCACCCGCAGCCAATCATTCTCCAGCATGGGCCGGGTTGCAACTGGGACAGATTCTGGCTGCTTTTCCCCCGGACAGAGCCAGAAGACGCGATAGCCGATCGAGGGAATTTGCGCCACCCAAAACAACAGGGCACCCTGGCGCTGGCTCCACTGGACCGGAACAGGTTGGCCCGCCTGATCGAGCACCTGCCAGTCCGGACGATCAGACAACTCAGACCCTGGGAGGGCCACCACCTCCGATCGCTCCCAATTCAGGGGATTGAACACCACCAAGGGACGGGCCTCAGGCCTGGGCGCTGGAGGCCATTGGATCTGGGTGGCGATCGCCTGCAACGATCGCTGCATGATCCCTTCCCCGATTTGTCGGACTGCAGCCCAACCCTGATTAGCCTCCTCAAACACCTCCGGAATTGAGGACCCCGGCAAGATGTCGTGAAACTGATTAAATAAAGTATGTTTCCAGGCTCTTTCCAGATCGGCTCTGGGATAAACGGCTCCCGTGGCCAGGGTCGCCAGGGACGCGAACAGTTCGGCCTGATACAGCAAACTCTCGCACTGCCGATTCTGTTGCTTCTGATCGGCATGGGTGGTATAGCAGCCTCGATGGAACTCCAGATAGAGGTCGCGGTCCCAGACAGGCAGCGCCTGACGAGCATCCTGCGCCGCTATCTGCTGCAAATAAGCCTCAGCCGTCGTAAACACGATCTCTGGAAAGAAAGGAGAGTGGGACCAGCGGCCAGCCACCTGCAGCATGTCGCGAGTCGGACCCCCGCCATGGTCCCCCACACCAGGAAGCCAGAGGCTTGCGCCACTCCCCGTCTTCTGTTCCCAGTCCCAGGCATGGGTGGTCATTTTCACCGGATCAATGCCCTCCCCGATCGGAGCCGACATCAGGGCCAGCACCTGGGTACGATCAGGGGCCTGCCACTGAAAGACCGCATAGGGAAATTGTGTCGTATCATTCCAGCGCAGTTTCTGAGTCACAAAGTAATCAATCCCACCCTGTTTCAGGAGCTGGGGCAACTGCCAGGTAAAGCCAAAGGTATCGGGCAACCAGGCGATCGGGCTGATGCGACCAAACTTCTGCTGGGTATAGCGCTGACCATAGAGGATCTGGCGGACGATCGACTCCCCCCCAATCAGATTCAGGTCCGGTTCCACCCACATCCCACCGACGACCTCCCAACGTCCCGCAGCGACCTGGGCCTGAATCTCCGAAAACAGAGCCGGACGATGGTCCTCAATCCAGGCATAGAGTGCTGGACTGGAATGACAGAAAATCAGATCCGGAAAGTCTTGTTGCAAGGACAGCACCGATCGAAACGTCCGCTCGGCGGCTGCCCAGGTTTCAGAGACCGGCCACAACCAGGCCAGATCCAGATGGGCATGCCCCAGCAAACCAATCCGACGTTGTTTCAGACCCGTCGCCAGAGGGATCAAGGTCTGGCGGAGTTGGGTGATCGCCTGGTCAAACCGTTCCCGATCGGTCACCGCCACCCCCTGCAACAAACTCAGCGCTGCAGCCATCTGGGGCACCTGCTCCGGCTGAAATGCTGCCAGATACCCTTCGAGCACCGCCAGCTCATCGGCCACGAATCCCGGTTCCAGCCGGTTCTCCCCAGCCTCTGGAGGAACTTCGTAGAGACAGAGGGCGCGCATCAATGCTCCATCATCATGGCCAGGGCTGACCAGCCGCAGGGCCAGATCGATGGTCTCCCCGATCTGCACAGCAGCCTGTAGCAGAATGCGAGGGGCGCAATCGAACAGATCTCCCGCCTGCACCCACTCACCCTGGACAAACACCTGCACCTGTTCTGCCCACCACAGCAGGGACAGCCGCAGGGCCAATCCTTCCAGGGGATAGCCCTCCAGGTCAGCAGGTACCACCAAACGCTGCACCAGCCAGCGCACCAGCCGTCCCCGCTCCCAGGCAACATGACCCCTGGCATTCACCACAGCGATGGGCCATTGGCTCCAGAACTCAGATTGCAGCGCTTCAGCCCTGGGCAGATCTCCCTCATGATAGCGCCAACCAGACTGGATACTGGCCTGGGTCAAGCGACGGAGACGGGCGATCGTAGCAGCAATTTGGGAGTTGGAATCCATAGCAGAGGCAGAATCGTGCGACACCATTATCACCGGGATTGGTCAACAACCCCATCCCACCATTGCAACACTCGGTTCCAGGCCCACCAGGGATCGGCATCACCAGCCATTCGTTGCCCAGCCCGGCTATTGTAGTAGCCAACATGGCCACCGTGAGCCGTCAAAATCAACTCCAGGTTTGGATTCATCCCACAGATCTGCTGTAGATCAGGAACGATCGCAGGGGAAAACAGCGGATCATCTGCCGCATACAGGATCAGGGTAGGCTTGGTCAGGTGGGGCAGCAGGGGCAAGGCACTGCTGGCCTCGTAGTAAGCTTCCACCGACGGAAAGCCCAGACCTGCAATCACCAGTTCCTGATCAAACTGGCGGATGGTTTGAGCCCGTTCGATCGCAGCCGGGTCAATATGATCAGGATGAAATTCCCGCAGACGGTAGGCCAGCCGTTGCAATTCCTGGGCGATCGCCCGTTCCAAGTATTTCCCTAAGGGAGCCTGCTCCAGATAGGTGAGGGAACGATTCGAATCCAGACTGGGACAGATCACTGCTGCTCCTCCAAAGTCATCCCGTTCCTGAGCCGCTTTTGCCCCCCAGAGGGCCAGTTGCCCGCCCAGGGAAAACCCTGTAAAGCAAAAAGGGGCCGGACAGCCAAGCTGACTGGCCTGCTCCAGAATGTAAAGAAAATCTGTGCCTTCATACAACCCATCAGAGGTCAGAGTTGGGGAAAGCTCAGCGGTTTTACCATGGGCTCGCCAGTCAAAGAGCACCACAGCATAGCCCTGGGCAAAGGCTTTGCGGCCCAGCAGCCGAAGAAACCACTGGTTATCCAGATCACCCGTAATTCCGTAAGTACCGATCACCGTTCCCCTGGAACGTTCCGGAATCGCCATCCGGCCAAACAGGGGCACTTCCCCCGCTCCAGCAAAGAGCAAGTCCCGATAGGGAGGCTCTGCAGCCACGATCGTCTTTTCCCAGGTACGGCTAGCCCAGAGGGCCGTGTACAGGGTCATGGCCAAACCGGAACGAAGCCACCAAGGCGGCAGATAGGGGGGACAGGCAGCAATTTTTCGAGGGGTCGTGATTGCAACAGTTTCTAAAGGGATCATGAGAGTTTTAAGTAACAGCCTTTGCGGTATGATCTTGGGCAATACCAAAAATTTTGTTAATTTTTTGCAGATAGAGGGTAAGGCGCAGTGATTAGAGTAGCAATCAACGGCTTTGGACGCATCGGACGGAACTTCATGCGCTGCTGGGCAGAGCGCTCAACCAGCGGATTTGAAGTCGTTGCCATCAACGATACCTCCGATCCCAGAACAAATGCCCATCTGCTCCGATACGATACGATGCTGGGTAAGTTCAAGGCTGATATTAGCGCCGATGACAATTCCATTACCGTCAACGGTAGAACAGCCAAATGCACCTCTGACCGGAATCCAGAAAACCTGCCATGGAAAGAGTGGGATATTGACTTAGTGATCGAATCGACCGGTGTATTCACCAGCCGTGATGGTGCTATGAAGCATCTTAACGCAGGGGCCAAGAAGGTCATGATCACGGCTCCCGGCAAAAATGATGATGGCACCTTCGTGGTTGGGGTGAACCACCAGAATTACGATCACAACAAACACACCATCATCAGTAACGCCAGTTGTACCACCAATTGTCTGGCTCCGGTCGCCAAGGTGCTGCACGAGAGCTTTGGCATTATCAAAGGAACAATGACCACCACCCATAGCTACACTGGAGACCAGCGTTTGCTGGATGCCAGCCACCGAGATTGGCGGCGTGCTCGGGCTGCAGCCATGAACATCGTTCCCACCTCCACGGGGGCTGCTAAAGCGGTAGCCCTGGTTCTGCCCGAGCTGACTGGCAAGCTAAACGGGATCGCGCTGCGGGTACCTACCCCCAACGTCTCGATTGTGGACCTGGTGGTGCAGGTCGAGAAGAGCACGATCGCAGAGCAAGTGAATGAAGTCCTGAAAGCTGCTGCCGAAGGTCCGCTCAAGGGTATTCTGGCTTACAGCGATCTGCCCCTCGTTTCGACCGATTATCGGGGTACCGATGAGTCCTCGATCGTGGATGCTGAGCTAACCATGGTCATGGGTGGCGACATGGTGAAGGTCGTGGCTTGGTACGACAATGAGTGGGGTTACAGCCAGCGGGTTGTGGACCTGGCCGAAGTCGTCGCTGAGAAGTGGGTCGCCTAAGAGAATCGATCGGCATCCCAGGTCTGCTGGGATAATTCCCTGGAATATTGCGAAAAAATTAAGAAACCTGAATTGCAGGGGCTGACAGAAATCGGTCCCTGCTTTTTTGTAACATAACCTCTTACCATGAAAGGCTACAGAGAACCGCTCGACGATCTTCTCCAATGGTTGTAAGGGATGTTAGTGCACTAGCGCAGTAGTCAAGCAGATCTACATATGGGACGATCTCAGTAGAAATCTTACTTTTTGGACTGTCGGAATACTCCCTAAAAGTGCTGAAATCCTTTATCCAGAGTGAGTTCCTGCAACACATTGCAGGTAGGATCAACCCAAAGAACCTGGGGGTTGACAGTAATACTGCCAATAATGGCTGCGGATTGCCCCAGATGGCGCACTAGGGTCTGAGCGATCGGTGGGGGCAGGCAGAGAACCAATTCAAAATCCTCACCCCCATATAAAGCCCAGTCCAGCGCCTGTTCGGGCGTAACCCACTCACTGAAGGCAGGAGAAATGGCCTGATCTAACCGATCGACGATCGCCCCCACCCCACTCAGGCGACAAATCTGGACGATCGCATCCGCCAGCCCATCACTGCTATCCATGCCCGTGACCCGATCGGCCCCATCGGTCCACAGCCAGGGCAGCACGTCCAAGCGGGGAATGGGCCGCTGGTGCGCCCGGATCAACTCAGCCCGATTGGCCTCTGAGACAGACTGCCCTCGATCGGGATGGAGCAGCAATTCCAGCCCTGCCCTGGAGTTGCCATGGCTACCCGTGATCACGATCGCATCCCCCGGTTGGGCTGTCGATCGCTGGATAATCCGTCCCTGTTGTGTCTGTCCCAAAGCTGTGATCGCCACCGTCAGCACTGGAGAGCGGACAATATCCCCGCCGACAATCGCTCCCCCATATTGCTCCAGGCAAGCGGCCATGCCCCCATACAAGTCTTCCAGCCAGGACAATGGCAAATCCCCTGGCAAACCCAGACCCACCGTGAGGGCGATCGGGGTCGCCCCCATGGCCGCCAGATCGGAGAGGTTAGCTGCTGTTGCTCGCCAGCCTGCATCTGCAGGGGTAGTCGTGTAGACCTCTGGCTGAGCCAAACCCAGACTGAAATGCACCCCATCGACCAGGAGATCGGTGGTCACGATCAGGGACTGACCGGGGGCAATGGCGGCTGAATCAAGGGTCTGGCTGTCCAGAACAGCACCATCGTCACCCACGATTCCGATCGGACAGAATCGTTGCAGTCGCTGGAGCAATCCCTGCTCACCCAGATCCCGAACCGTCAGCCCGCGATCGCTCACGGATTCTCCCCAGGGTCCGTCTCCTCCGGCAGTCCCTTCAATTTAGGGAAGCGATAGAACGGATCACCATCGGCATCCGTTTCTAAGGAGGCCCCAAACAGTTTGACCTGCTGCTCCAGATATTGCTGTGCCAACCGAGCATCTGTTCGAGCTGTGGCAGCCAGTTGAATCAGAGCGATGCAGCCATTCTGGCTTTCCAGCAACCGGTAGAAAGCCTCCTGAAGTTGTCGCTGCTGCCGCGTTTCCTGCATGGCATTCCGAACCAGCAAGCCAATGAGCAGGGCAACTGCAATGAGAAACACAGCGTACATCATGACCTCGATCATGCAGATTAGGGCTAAGCCAGATTTTCTAACCCTTGAATTACTTTGGCTGATTCAATCTTATCGCCCTCTTTCAACTTCTCCAGAACATCCCTCCCCTCTGTCAGGTAGCCAAAGACGGCATAACGCCCATCCAGCAGGTTTAACCCAGCTGGGGTCAACTCTGGCTCAAACAGGAAAAAGAAGACTTGAGAGGAACCTCCATTCGGATCGTCACCGGGGCGAGCCAGGGCTAGAGCCCCATAGGACGAAAAGGGAAGGACGGGCTGATCACGATATCGCCCAGCATCCTCCAGGGTGATCCCATAGGTGGGCTCACTATCCCCCCGCACCAGCACTTCCAGGGGAATAGCCCGATATTGCCCCGTCTTCGGATCAACAAAGCCCTGTTCTGGCCCATCCGGGTCGCCAAACTGTAGCACATAAGATTCCTCGGCCCGGATAAATTTCAATCCGTTATAGAATCCCCGATTCACCAGATCCACGAAGTTACCAGCGGTAACCGGGGCACTATAGCCGTCTACAACAACCGTCAGAGGCCCTTTACTGGTTTCGATCGCGATCGTGGCCCGTCCTTTCAGTTGGGGCAGATTGCTGTAAGCAGCGGGAACAGGAAAGGGAAATTTCTGGACCATCAGCTCTTCTAAAGCTCCCACCCGGTCCAGCAGTTTGCTCCGTTCTACTGCAATCGCCGGTTTGTCCTTGGCCTCGATCGCCGTTTGCAGCGTCCCGATGCCTGCTTGCAGTTCTGAAATCAGGGCCTGGGCCTGGGGTTGCTGCGCTGGAGCCACGCTGTTCACCAGATCGGTCTGATGGTCTCTGAGGATGCCAGCAACCTTCGCCACATCTTTGGTGACTGCCGTCCAACGCTTCCCTCGCAATTGATTCGAAATATCTTCCAGACTGATCTGCACATCTCGAATCAGACCATTGTCGATCGGCAAGGCATACCTCAGGAGTGCCTTACCATCCGTAATCGCATTCCCAGCAGGGAGGCGACTGACCCGATCAGCAGCCCAGGCTGCCCCATGAGCCCAACTGAACACCAGAAATAGCACCAGGCCCATCAGCAGACTAATCTTGAGGCCGCGACGCAAGAGGCCAAGGAGGCGGATCTTTTGAAGGTCAGAGAAAAATTGGGAGAGAAGCATAAAGGTTGCTTTGGTACAGATTTCTTTTCAGGGAGTAGAGACTCCATAACTGATCTTGCCACAGGCCGTCCTCTGCAAATGACTCCTTCACAGATTCCAGGGGGGATTGTCGGAGCGTCCCCTCTGGGCTGTACAATGAAGTGCTGATCCGCATCAATCAAGATTCATGATCTCCAGTAATGACTTTCGACCGGGCACCACGATCGAACTAGAAGGGAACGTTTGGCGCGTTGTGGAGTTCCTGCACGTCAAGCCAGGTAAAGGCTCAGCCTTTGTTCGGACAAAACTAAAAAACGCCCAAACGGGTAGTGTGCTGGAAAAAAACTTCCGCGCTGGGGAAATGGTCCCTCAGGCTACCCTGGAAAAAAGCACCATGCAACACACCTATAAAGATGGGGACCAGTTGGTCTTCATGGAGATGGAAACCTACGAGGAAGCCCGTCTGACCACAGCCCAGATCGGCGATCGGGTCAAGTATCTGAAAGAGGGCATGGAAGTGAACGTAGTCCGCTGGAATGAACAGGTGTTGGAGGTTGAACTTCCAAACTCCGTCGTTCTAGAAATCACCCAGACTGATCCCGGTGTTAAGGGTGACACAGCAACAGGTGGGACAAAACCGGCGATCGTCGAAACGGGTGCCCAGGTCATGGTCCCGCTGTTTATTTCAGTGGGAGAGCGCATCAGGGTTGATACTCGTACCGATGCCTATTTGGGTCGAGAGTAAGCATTAGGACTCGCTAAACTGTGCAAATTAATCTGAGTGAACTGCGTGAATTTCTGACCTCCCTGGAGCAGACCGAAATTTCGGAATTAACCCTGAAGAGTGAGGATTTTGAACTCACAGTCCGACGAGGTCTGAAGGGTGATGTGCCGATCGTGGCGATCGAGGCAACTGGTCATACTGGGCAGGGTAATCCCACCCCCCTGCCATCTGTGGCTGCGCCAGTAAGCAACTCTGCTGCACCACATGTCCCTGCTTCAGGCCCAACCCGATCTGCCAGTGACGGTGCAGCCGCTCCGGCCCCTGTTCCCCCTCCTGCTGCAGACAAAACCTGGGTGGAGATTACCTCCCCCATGGTGGGCACCTTTTATCGGGCTCCAGGCCCCGATGAGCCTCCGTTTGTGGATGTGGGCGATCGGATTCGTCCCGGTCAGACGGTTTGTATCATTGAAGCCATGAAGCTAATGAACGAACTGGAAGCCGAGGTGGCGGGTGAAATTCTCGAAGTTCTCGTACAGAATGGACAGCCTGTAGAGTACGGCCAAACCCTGATGCGGGTTAGCCCTCTATAGCACATTTTGCTATATTGAATATCGAGTGCTGGTGTAGCTCAGTGGTAGAGCAGCCGATTTGTAATCGGCCGGTCGCAGGTTCAAATCCCGTCACCAGCTTTTGTATGGCTGCAAGTTCGTACTCTCTTTGAGGGGTTCCTGATATGCCGCTTCAACTCCTAACTCAACCCCATGATTCTCCTACGGAACAGCGAGTACTGCTTCATGGTGTGGATTGGCATCAATACGAGGCCCTTCTTAATGTGCTGGGGGACAACTTCCCAACCTTGCGATTGAGCTATCTGGAAGCAACCCTGGAAATTATGACCAACTCTCCAGAGCACGAAGCCTTAAAGAAAATGATTGGGATGCTGGTCGAAGCCTACTTGCAGGAGACACGCACCTGGTTTCATGCTGGGGGTTCCACCACCTTTCGTCAGGCTGCAAAAAGACGAGGCTTAGAACCAGATGAATGCTACTGCTTGGGGTCCAAAAAGGAGTTCCCTGATCTGGCGATCGAGGTTGTGATCACCAGTGGCCTGGTCAACAAGCTGGAGATTTATCAAGGTCTGGAGGTGCCAGAGGTGTGGCAGTGGCAGGATCATCAATTTTCGATTTATCATCTGCGTCCCACCGGATATGAGTTAATCGTCACAAGTGAACTCCTACCAGACCTGGATATGGCTCTGCTAGCTCGGTACGTCCAGCCGGATGATCAGTTTAATGCGGTGATGGACTTTCGTGAAGCAATTCGTCAGGCAGAACACCGATCGCCATAATCAGCCGAGAACCTGGTGCGATCGTGGGTAGGGTGATGGCCGATCGGGTTGATGCCCGTGTCACGCGCAATTACCAGGTTCCAAAACTTTGAAATTAGGAAAGTGGATAGAGTTGGCCACTGCTTGGTAGTTGTACCTGGGTTTAGTAGCCGATCTTCATTTATTCTTTCTGAGAGTAAATCTAAAGAGATATGAACCTTTGCTGTCTATCTTGCGTAAACGGGATTAATATGCAGATTATTCGTTGCTCATATTCCCACTATAGATAGATAGGCAGCGGCGGATATATCTATATCCACCTATACGGAAAATGGGCAGAGAACGTCTTTTAGTCGATTGTTATGCATACAGTCTATGGCTGTTTTTTCGTAGAAGATACAAAAAATTCATTTCCTCATCTCACTATTCTTAATAATGTGGAGAAGTATGGCGTTGATCCGATTAAGTGATGCAATAAACAATCTTCGGGAAGAATTAAATCTTGCACAGGAACAGGGCAAGAAATCAGATTTGAAACTCAACATAAGCTCAATTGAGATTGAGCTAGAAGTAGTTGCAGAGAGTGAAGGAAGTGCTGGCACCAAAGTTAATTGGTGGGTACTTGGGGGAGAGCTTGCCTTAAAAGAAAAAGATGCTCGTAAGCATAAGTTAAAATTGACTCTACAGGCTTTAGATAGTAGTGGAAAAGCAATTCGCGTTTCTCAGGAACAATTGGAACGCCCAATGTAATCTCTCATTTTCCCTTTTCTCTTCAATATGAATCATAAGCGTGTTATCGAGATACATAATCCTCATCTTCAATGTGGAGGAACAGGTTATCTGATTCGGGATGATTTAATTCTCACAGCAAGTCACATAGTTGACTGTGATGAGGGTGCTGAAACATTTTATGATGTCCGTCTCATCGGAGAAGTTGAAGAAGGCTCACTCATATGGAGAGAAAAGGGAGCGAGGTTATGTTGGAAAGATAGGAATTTTGACCTTGCGCTGCTGAGGTTAATCGGCCATAGACCTAGATTTCTAGATCAAGATGATTCTGATATCAAACTTGGAAAACTAGGAGGTGAATCTCTCAATGCATGGGGATATGGGTTTCCGAGCGTTCAAATCATTCAAGGCCGTCAGAACCCAGAACCATTGGAAGGGAGGCTAAGCAAAATTGCTGGTTTAAAGGAGAAGCAGTTCCGTTTGCAAGTAACCTCCCCAATTCCAGATAACCCAGAAGAATGGAGTGGAATCAGCGGAACATCCTTGTTTGTAGGGAGTTTGCTGGTTGGCGTTATCACTGAAACGAATAAAAGCTTTAGGGAAAAAGCGTTGTGGGGAACACCTATTTCACTTCTTACCGAGAATCAGGAATTTTGTAGATTAATCAATCCAAATCAACAGCGTTTGGAGTTGGTTGACATGAAATCTCCCGCTGAATCCAAAGGATTTATGTCTTCAGTAAAAAAACCCAGATTTGCTGACAATCTAGTTATAAATACTGAAGATGACAAAAATCAACTTCTAGACTTTGCAAGCAAAACAATAGTAAATCAAAATAATCAAGAACTTAATATTATCGATTTTATAGCTCGAATCCCGAATAGGAGGATAGATAGAACAAGACCAATTCATTCAGTGGTGTTAAGGGGTGGGCAAGGATCTGGAAAAACTACTTTTCTTTCAGGACTTTATTCTTTCCTGGTTTCAGAATATTCGCCTAGGTTCAATCAGCTTCAACCTTTATATATCAATCTTACTGACTATGTGGGCACGGACAAGCCCAGAGAATATATTAAGGCTGACGTTAATAATATGGCAAGCTTCATATCAAAAAGCAGTAGCCAAAACTTTCTTCTAATGATTGATGGGCTTACCTCTCGCTCGAAAGATTTTTCAGAATTTTTATTAGACAAAATCCTAGAAGATATCATCAATGATTCCGAAAAAGTTGATGCAGTTATTTGGTCAATTTCCGATGAGTTTGAACGAACTGTTGAAAGTCATTTGAATGAGAAGAATGAATTTAATTCCTCTCATTTTCAGAATGATATTATTAGAGTTAAATCCATTAATGTAGAAGGAAAAGAAATTAAACATTTTCTAAAGCTATTCATTATTCTTCACAATAGGATATACAACAAAGAGACTATCAATAGAAATCTGGATCTTAAAGCTTCCCAATTAAAAAAGAAGTTGAAAAATCTTAATATAAGAGAAATTGACCAATTTATTTTATCAATTGTTTATCTTAAGATCGATGATCCTAGCTATGAAGAAATAAAATCTTTAGCCCGTTACATTGAAAGATACTGTCAGGATAAATTTGGATTTAAAAATCTAAATGATCTAGAAGGCATAGCTCTATTAGCTTACAAAATAGTAATCGAATCATTTTATTCTAGGTCAGATCTAAAGCCTAATTATAAAAGCCTCTGCATTACCAATGAAGATCGAAAAAATAATTCGTGGGGATTTTTGATTGAAACTAAAGTAATTCGTGATTTCCTTGCATCTTGGTATGTAATCCATTTTATTCACAATGCTGGGGCTGGCAAGGGGAGATACCTAGATCAAAAGTTTAGGGAAAGTATCGACAATGATATTATTGGATATGATTTTCCCAGATCTATAAATATATATTCCCGTGAACTAATTGATAGCCTAGATCCGCAAAAAAACTTCTCCAGAGGTATCGAAAGAATACTAGATTATATACATAAGACATCGGAACACAGTGAGAATCTTGCACAAACCGAAAACATTTTGTTTTACTTTCTTGGAAGATGTTCTAATAATGAAATGACTAATAATATTTTAGATAGAGCGCGGGAAAGAATAGAAGATAGATTAGAAAAATTGAAAGAGCTAGACAAAATACAAGAGCATTCTGACTTCGGCAATAAAAAAAGAATACAGTTGAAAACTCAATATAGAACTATTGCTGTCAGTTATATGGCGGTGCGTGCATGGCCAGCAAAGCTTATTGAAGATTTTTTGCATCAACTTATTTTTGATAAGGAAATGCGCAGCATTGATCGTGGATATCATCGTATATATTACGGTGATGAACAGCCATATAAAGATTTAGTTCCAGATTGCTACTGTGACTCTGAAAATTCTGATTGGTCTAACAGTTTTATAGCGCTCGAGACTCGAATTCTTGAGGAATTTCAAAGAATAAATGATATTTACGAGCAGTTTCAAGATTATGATGAAAGCAGAAGTTCAGGCTCTGAAGATTCGCTTGAAAAGTTTGATGTTTCCCTTAAGTTGCAACATCTAATTATTACTTTAGTCTCTTTTACTGAATCTCGCTACAATGCATTAAAATCCAATTTCATTACAGAAGAACAAATAGATTTTACCCGTAAAGTTATCCATTTTATTTTGACCTATGGTCAGGGAATTCTAGTCGATTTAGAGCAATATCTTAAAAAGATAAAACTAGATCTACATATTGGACGTACATCGTGGAATTTTATAATCGATTTATATAGATTAAAATGGACACCCAGAAGTGGATGGATTAAAAGAGAAATTCAAGAATTTTTTGATTTTGGGCGCATAGAATCTGTTGCTGACCACACTATACTAACCGTTTGGCTTGCTCAATTCTTGCTTCCTACTAATATTGAACAGAATAGCGCCTATGACAGAGAGTATAACAAGGCTAAGGTAAAAGATATATTAACTTTCCATGACTTTACTGAGATTTATACTGGTGATCTTATCCCCCACTATATGGATATTTCCCAAAAGAATAAGGCTGGTCTATTAAACCAGATGGTTTTAGACTACATTCGCTTTCAAGAGACCTATGCAAATCTGCATGGAACAAATGAAATCTATCTAAATTGCTTGGATTTTGCTAAAAGCACTCTTCAATCTAATGAGCTTGAAAAACCTTCAATCAATTCACAAATAGCCAGAGATATTGATAAATTCGAAAACCTTATACAACTACATATTTATCTTATTTTTTATCCAAACTCAATTTCTGAATCTGTATTTAACGAATTTAGTACAAATCTAATCGACAATATACGATCTGATGTTGTCAAGCGATTGGTGAGAGATTTTACTGAATGGTTCAACCATACAGCTAAAGAACAAAAACTATTTGATTTAGGTTCTCTTCCGTTTAGAGATCATGATTTATTGGAATTACAAAACAAGATTAATTATCCAGGCAGTTTGCAGTAGATAGCAACACTAGAAAATAGAAAACTTTCACATCAAGCTTATCTCAGTAACTCAGTACTCAGTAATGTCTTTAATTTTCAGAATGCACAGGCATCAAACAATAAAAATCTAAAAAGAATGAAGAAAATGTATGCTTTTTTTGATGGGGACAATATTGGCTCAACCATAGAAATTTTACTAACAGAAGGCCAAATTGAGAAAGCATCTAACTTATCTAAGAACATACAAATTGCCTTAACCGAAATAGAAGGATTTCTAAAATCAAAGAAAGGTATTGAAATTATTATCCTGGGTGGTGATGACATCTTAATAAGTTATTCTTCCTTAGAAAAAGAGGAAGCACTTTTAGAAGATGTTAAAAGCAGGTTTTTAAAAAGAACAGGTAATACTATGAGCTGCGGTGTTTCGGAGAATCTCTCCGAAGCAATTTGGAATCTCCATCTAGCAAAGCTTTACGGCAAGAATATGATCAAAGGAATCAAGTAAACATGAGCCAGCAATCCAAAGAGCTATATATTTTTGTTACTTCTGACCGACCTGATTTATACATCAATATCATCGGTTATTGTATAAAGCATTTCAATATTGCTAAAATAATCCTCTTAGGCATTGTCAAAGATAGAGGCCAAAAGTCAAAAAATGAGAAAGATCTTTTAGTTGTCAAAGATAGAATCAAAGAACAGCTTGAGTGTTTACAAAGATCTGAGTATTTATATTTTAATCAACAAACCAAGAAGTGGGATAAAAAGGAAATTAGTCTCGAAAAACATGAACAGCTGCGTTATCTGGAAATCTCCGAAAAAAGGATTGATATTCAATGCATTATCTATGACCATTTAGATGATGAACTGGATAATTTTATTAATGGTGATTGTATATTTGATTTATCTGGTGTTTTGAAGGAGTATTTGATAGATGTATACATTCTTTTGTTAAAAAAACAGGTGAAAGATGTATACGTTTTTGAGCTTCGTTTGCCACAACGCTTATACAATGAAAGAGAGCTAATTCACAATCTATTTCTTGATAGAGGGGATTATTCTTATATCCCCATAACTGCAAGTCAATATACAGCAGGAACAATTGTTAAGACAGAATCTCAAGAAAAAGCTGATCAAGCAAGAATTGATGCAACGCAGAAATTACTCAATATACTTGCCGGTGACTTTGCACGTAATGTACTCGTTATTTATGCAATCCTATTTTTATTCGTAGTCATTTGGACTACAAGATTGATTATCCAAGATGGATGGGGAAAATTAGAACCCTGGACTTTCTTGCTTTTCGTACTACTTCCTTATTTGATTAATCTTGTTGTTATGATCTTTTTCAAGAAAGAGTATTCACTCAAACCTAGTTATTTATATGAGGTAATGAGAAATTATAGGCTGAAAATGCTAAATAAGCAGTGGCTTATTTGACAGTTAAGACAAGATGGTTATAACTATTCCCTATCGTCTTTAACGGCTGTTTCCTCATCATTGGAGAGATACCAGGGTTCACCCGCCAGGTAAAGCATCACCGCAGTAGCCCAGATGAGATCGCCCTCTTTCTGGAGCATCGCCCGATCGATAAATTGAGCCACTGGAATCACCCAGAACCGATGATTCCCGGTGCTGTTAGCCCGGAACTGAGGCTGATTGGTGGTGCCCACAATCATCGAAACATACTATTAAAAGCCCAACTGTAAAATGGGATCAGCGTCTCAGCCAAGACCCCCATCCTGGAGCCTGGATCATGCAAATCACGATCGACCTGCCTGAAGCCCTTCAGCAAACCCTAATCCATCAAGCCGCCCAGAACCAAACGACCCCTGAGCAAATCATTCTCGCCACCCTCACTCAGAAATTTCTCCCCCAATCTGTACCCGACCTCGCCAACGATCCCCTCTTCCAACTGGCTGGATCGATCACCTCCAACATCCCTGACCTTGCCGAAAATCACGACTACTACATTGGTCAAGCCCTCTACGAAGAAATGAACCGCAATGCCGACTAGCCTATTTGTCGATACCTCTGGATGGGCTAGCTTTTTTATCCAAGATCAACCTCACTATCCTCAAGCCCTACAAGCTCTGAGCCATGCTCGCACCGAAAACCATACGATCATCACCACAAATTACATCATTGCCGAACTCGTTGCCCTGCTGTATAGCCCATTTCGCCTTCCCAGAAATCAACTCTTCTCCATCATCAACACCATTAAAAGCCGCCCCTACATCCAAATTATTCACATTGAGCCGCCCACAGACCAAGCCGCCTGGGAACTCTGCCAAAACCGCCCCGACAAACCCTGGTCACTTGTCGATTGCAGTTCCTTCGTCATCATGCAACAACACAACATCCAACAAGCCCTCACCACTGACCACCATTTTGAACAAGCAGGCTTCACTCGACTCTTGAAATAATCACAAAATACTGAAAGTTTTAAATTTAAATCAGGAAGTTTCGCCCATGCCAGGAAAATACGACAACGCCTTTCCAAATGCCCAAAAAGTTCAAATCTTCGAGCAAGTCGATACCTACATCGAAACCCAGCATAATCATGCCACCGACCCAAAGCTTATAGCTACGATTACTGACCTGCAAACCTTCCTGACCCAACTCCATACCCGCCATCCCAACGTCACCAGTGAAACCGAAGCCCTGGCAATCATTGATGCTGAATTCACCGAGATTCGGCAGTCCCCCACCCACCCACTAGCCAGATTGCGTCAACAATTGCTCAACCCGGAACGCCACCTGCAAGCGGCGAAAGCCACCGTGGTGGAGGTCACAAAGGCGGCTTGGGAGAAGAGTTTGATCGTGAAGGCATTCATTACCTATCTCGATAAACTGAGTGAAGACCCCAACCAAGGAGATTGAACTATGCAAATCACGATCGACCTCCCTGACCATCTCCACCTGACTGAGACCAATTTGCGTACCGAACTGGCGATCGCCCCTCCATAACCAACCAAGTTACCTATGATCTAAGAGGAGCCACGATCGCCAATTTTGCCCATGAAGTCCACGGCAACCAAATCACCCAACCAGACGAACTCCCATGAACATCCCCATCCCCGCAGACCTGGAACATCGTCTTCAGCCCCATCTTTCCCAACTCTGCCAACGCGCCCTTGAAGCGATCGCCCTCGAAGCCTACACAAATCGCTTAATGAGTGCTGCCGAAGTCCAAACTCTGCTGCAACTTCCCTCCCATCTTGCTACCGATGCCTTTCTCAAACAACACGGAGCCATTCGCTCTCTCACCTTAGAAGACGTTCAGCAAGACATTCAAACCCTCGATCAAGTTCTCCATGATCGTTCTTTGTGACACTTCTCCCATTTGCTATCTCATTCTCATTGGTCAGATTGACTTACTCCCGCAACTCTTTCAATCAGTCACCATTCCAGTTGCGGTTTCCAATGAGCTTTTGAATGAGAACGCTGGCGACTCAATTCATGAGTGGATTCAGAATCCTCCCCCATGGCTGAATATTCAGACTGTTCCTCAACCATTGCTCTCATTACCCAATTATCTCGGTGCTGGAGAATAGGAAGCAATCTCTCTCGCAGTCTTGCTTCAAGCCGATTTAGTTATCATTGACGATCTAGATGCTCGAACTGCCGCTCGACAACTCAATCTCCCGATTATCGGCACACTTGGCATTCTATATCGTGCTGGAATTACAGGACTCATTGACTTTCCGACAGCGATCGCTCAACTTCAACAAACCTCTTTTCACGTTTCCCAAACTCTCGTCCAGCAAATTCTTCAAGACTATTACCGCCATGTCCAACGCTCCCAAATTTGATCTCCATGGTGCAAACATTGGCAACCTTGCCGAAACCGTTGAAGGCGACCAGATTGCTCACATTCAAAATGGACTGGAGCAAAATCTTGAGATTCTATTGACAGACTACAAGCAATTTATTGAGCAACTTCAGCAGAAATACCCCACCCTAGCAGACACAACTACCGTTCCTCAAATTATTGAAGTCGAAGCGAAACTTATCGAAGCGCAAGATCACCATCGCTGGCAAAACTTTCTCAATCTCAAACGACTTTGGAATGGCAGCAAGAAAGCAGGCGTCAAAGTCGGCGAACACTTTGCTGAAAATAATGTCTGGGCAAAAGGCGCGATCGCTTTTCTTGAAGGCATCAGCGAAGATGGGAAGTAAGGTCATTAAACCCCCAGGTGGCAACATTATGCAAATTACGATCGACCTCCCTGACCATCTCCACCTGACTGAGGCCAATTTGCGTACCGAACTGGCGATCGCTCTGTTTCAGCAAGAACGCATCACCCTTGGAACTATGTCAGTCACACCTCACCCCTGAGCAATCTAGCCGTGATTGATTACCTCTGGCTGCTAGAAGCCATCTACCAAAGCGTTATCATTCCTACCGTGGTTGCCGATGAACTTGCGGCTGCCAATCATCCCACACTTCCTGCCTTGCTCCAGCTTGCTTGAATTCAACCTCGATCGCTCACCGACGCTGCCATGTCTCCATTCCAAAACTGACGGGCGATCGCAGGGGCTACAGGATGGGAGCCGACTAAAATAGAGAGACGATCGTGAAATAGCTACGCCAATGAAACCGATGAAGTAGCGGCATTGGCTTGGATGAATCAGCAACTTGAAGTCCTGGGGATAACCATCTCATGATGATGCAAGCTGAAGAAAAAAAGATTTTTACACCCGATGAGTATTTTGACTTTGAGGTGAATTCAGAGACACGGCATGAGTACATTCATGGAGAAATCATCCCCATGACGGGCGGCACACCAGAGCATAATGAAATTGCCAGTATTCTCAATGCTGCCTTAAGAGTCGCTCTGAAAGGACAACCCTACAGTATTTTTATTGCGGATCAAAGGCTTTGGATTCCCACTCACACTCTCTACACCTATCCAGATGTCATGGTTGTGCCTCGTCCGCTCGAACGACAGCAAGGAAGACCTGATACGATTACTAACCCAGTGATGATTGCTGAAGTGCTCTCAAAATCAACCAAAAGCTACGATCGAGACGAAAAATTTTTGGCTTACCGTGCCATTCCAACATTCCAGGAATATCTCTTGATTGATCAATACACTCCACATGTTGAGCAATACTTCAAAACTGACGCTCACAAATGGATCTTTACTGAATACAACGATCTAAAAGCACCTCTTTCACTCTCATCGATTCCCGTTGATCTCCATTTAGCCGATCTCTATGAAGGGATTGGATTTGAGTCATAAGTCCTGAAAGGAAAATTGACCGTCTGTGGGAAGATTCGAACAGAGCCATTGATTGCTATCCATCGCTGATCTGAGCTATCCAGCATCGATCAGGGAAAGAGGAGATATGAACATCAAAATCGGCAGAGTGCTTTTGGCTATATGCACTATAGGTATGGTGCTTTTGATCAAAAGCTGTTCTGTAACCCCCAGTCAATCTATCTTTACGGTCAACCCCATCGTTACAGGTCGTGCAGATGCTGCCCAGGAACTGCGCGACACGATCGTCGCCTTTTGGCAGGATTATCTGCGGCTAGATACACCGAGTTATCTCAACCATTTCACACCGGATGCGATTCGGCTCAGTGGCCGCAGCGGAGCACGCCAGGTAGGTCGCAGCGCCATCCAGGCCGGAATGCCCGCTGAATGGGAAGCCTTTGAACGTCCAAAAAACGTCATCGCGGAAAAGATGACTGTTGAGCGGGCGGAATTTCACATTGAGGGTAATTTTGCGACAGCCATTTATTGGATGGCTGTGAAAGGTGGCACACGCTGGCATTACACTGATCAGGGTTTAGTGTTTCAGGCTTTTGTCAAACAAGATCAACAATGGCGGGTAGTTCATCACACTGATGCTTGGTCACTGGATTACAACGTTAGCGAGCAAAAACCTGGTGCCGGTGCGACCTTTGATTTCGATTTTGCCTACCCCGTCAAAGACTTGACCCGTGCTATCCAGTTTTACACGCCTCTGTTGGGTGAGCCAGAGTCCGTCACACCAACCCATGCCTGGTTTAACCTGAGAGGTGGGCGGTTTATTTTGGAGACTTCGACCTGGGGTGGTAGGGCACAGGTGCGAAAACAGTTGCCCAACGGCTATGCCTTATTTTCGGTGCCGGATGCGGAAACCGAAGCAGCACGGCTGACGCAGGCGAAAGTCAAACTCCTCAGCCAACCCCAAAAACTGGGTGTGGATACCTATTGTGTCGGCCTGGATAAAGACCAGAACCTCTTTGTGTTGTGGGAAAAAGATTTCAAAGCTGCAACCAACATCGGCCCCACCGTAAGCGGTTTTCCCGCCCTCAACCCACTTGCAAAAACGGCACAACAAACCATCCAGTCCTGGCTGGCGATGGATACCGTGACCCTTAACAGGATGTATGCCCCCCAAGGGACGTGGTTTGATGACACCCGGCTCAAGCATCGGGGTCAAGAAAGGGGCTCCAGCATTGTGCCTGCTTTGCAGTCAGTATACTGGCCCCGCTACGATCGGGGGCAACGCGGCATAGCGGCCCACCTGGAAGCGGTTAACTTCCACACCCGTTCCTTTGGCTCACAATACATCGTCAGTTACGATATGCGTCTCACCGGGCAGGGAGCGCATCCCTTCCGCGATTCAGCCTGGGTGACGCAGGTGTTCAACAATGAGAATCAAGTGGCGCATACCTTCATCGTGGACAACAACCGTTCCAATGCCCCCGCATTGGAATTGGATTACAGCGGGTATCCGGTCAAAAATGTGAGCCAAGCTCGCCAGTTTTACGCCAAAACTATGGGCCTTGGCGAGGGGTATGACGACGAAAGTTATTATGGATTTTGGAGCAACCACGCGGTTTTTGGCTTGTACGAGGCCGACCCAGAGGAAGATAAGTTGCCACAACCGCGTCAAGCAAACGGATACATGAGCTTCTGGGTCCGCTCGGCCAAAGAGATATACAACTATCTCCAGCAGAACGGCAGCAGTTTTCCCATGATTCCGGCGATCAATGACAAGCGTGGTCTAAACCAGCAACCGGGTTATGTCCAGGTAGTGGCCACTGATAGCGAAGGCAACGTGATTCTCTTCACTGAATACAGCGGGCGACCACGCTGATTAACCACAGAAAGGGGGTGAGACTACCAGAGAAACAGCCTTAAGAACGTCAATTTTTACAATCTGCACCCCAAAAAGTATCAATAGGACTCAGGAATCCACTTACAAATTAACTTGCCTTCAATTTGCTCCCACTTAGCAATTAAGCGAGTTTTTTTAGGCTGTTCAGGCAAGCTGCTCTTCTCGTCAATGGAAACAACCGAACGAGTGATGGTGGTATGCATGATTGAATCCTCAATTAGACTATCGTGTGTGTGATAGTTCTAATTTCAGCGGGGCTATTTTGTATTCCTGACTACAATTCGTGTCCCCCATCCGGTCAGGCTGTGATGATCATCACGATTGCCCAGGGCCTGACTTTCGTCTAGGCGATCGTTGATCGCTTGGACGATGATTAGTAAGTTCATAGCCAGACCAAGTGGTACTGTACCTTGTTCTCCAGCTGCGACACCAACAGCCATTAATTGAGAATCAGATCAGTATCAAACGTGGGCTACGATCGCCATCTCTGGCAATCTCCGATAAGACGCATCCATCCAGCAGCGGGGCAGCGATTCACCCGATGGAAAGATCAACTCCGACTTCAGAAATCGCTCCGGTTCTTGAAGCTCTTCCCCACAGTGGTTCTGGCCGGTAACCTCTATCAGACAAGGATCAAAAAGATCTTGTAGGGATAGAATTTCAATCACATCTTGTGTGGATTTGTGTTGTAAAAACATCGGTCATGCTCCACGACAGATTACGACACTTTGATCCTATCGTCAGGGTGCAGGAAATTATTGTTCTGCAACAGTTTGAAAGCTTCACGTCATAGACCGTAAAGTAGGGAGACTCAGCGTTGATCGTGATGTATTCTCAGACTCTTTGGAAACCAGACGGGCGACAACTCACTCTGTACAGTCGGCACCCGATCGCGGCAGGAATCACCGCCACCAGTCCCAGCCAGGAGCCGATTCAGGCCCATCCTCATCGGCGTTGGCATCCCCTGCGGGGCGAGTGGGTCGCCTATGCCAGCCATCGTCAGGGCCGCACCTTTATGCCACCTGTCGCCTACAATCCCTTAGCTCCCACCCAGAACCCCCAGTTCCCAAGTGAGCTGCCCCAGGGAAACTATGATATCGCGGTCTTTGACAACCGCTTTCCCTCGATGATGGCAGGGGCAACGGAGGCTCCGACAACGATCGTCGCCAGCCTGCCCGCCAATGGGGTCTGTGAGGTGGTTGTGTTTAGCCAAAATCCCGAGGCGTCTCTGAGTAGGCTGCCCCTGGAGCATCTGGAGCTACTATTCCAGGTGTGGGCCGATCGCACCCACGTCATCAGCCAGATCCCCCAGATGCAATATGTGCTGCCGTTTGAAAATAAGGGGGTTGAGGTGGGGGTAACCCTGCACCATCCCCACGGGCAAATCTACGCCTATCCCTTTGTCCCCCCAGTACCCGCCCGGATGGGGGACTGTCAACGCACCTACTTCGAGCAGCATCACCAGGGCTTACTCCAGGATTTAATCCAAAAAGAGATCACTGACAACCAGCGCATTCTGTATCAGGATGAGTGGGCGATCGCCTTCGTTCCCGTCTGTGCCCGCTACCCCTACGAAGTCTGGATTGCCCCTATACAGCCAGTCACGACGTTTCTGGATTTGACCACAGAGCAACGATCGGGACTGGCCAGAGCCCTTAAGACCGTTACCCTCAAGTATGACGGGCTGTGGCAGCGGCCCTTCCCCTATCTGATGGCCTGGTTCCAGGCCCCGATCGACGGCCAACCCCATCCAGAATGGCATCTCCATGCCGAGTTCTATCCTCCCTATCGCACCGCTGATAAGCTCAAGTACCTGGCCGGGACGGAACTGGCAGCCGGTATGTTTGCCAACGACACCCTGCCAGAAGAAAAAGCCAGGGAATTGCAGGCCGTTTCTGTGACCCTGGAGCCTTGACCATGGTGGAGTTTCAGCAGATTTTCCAGGTTCCTGCTGTTGTGCAGGCCAGCGCCCCCGGACGGGTCAACGTCTTAGGGGAGCACACGGACTATAACGAAGGATTTGTCTTACCGACAGCGATTCCCCAGCACACCACAGTTTTTCTGAGTTACAGTCCCGACAGCAACCACCATTTCTACTCGACTAACCTGAATGAGGGCATTACGGTCAATCCTGCCGCATCACCACCGTCAGGATTTGCCCGCTATTTGGATGGCTGCGTGCGCGTGCTCCAACAGGCTGGATATGAGATTCCGCCGTTGAATGGGCTGGTTACATCCACGGTGCCAATCGGCGCTGGCTTATCCAGCAGTGCCGCCCTGGAAGTGGCCATGCTGCGGGGCCTGCGATCGCTGCTGCACCTCGATCTGACCGACGTGCAACTGGCTCAATTGGGCCAGCAGGCAGAGATCCAGTATGCTGGGGTTCACTGTGGCATCCTCGATCAGATGGCAGCCAGCCTTGCCGATCCGGAGCACCTGCTGTTTCTCGATACCCGCAGCCTCGATCGCCAGCTTCTACCCCTGCCCGCTGGCACAGAGCTGGTCGTGATCGACAGCGGGGTAGCCCGATCACTGGCCAGCAGCAGCTACAACCAGCGACGGGCGGAATGCGAAGCAGCAGCCCATCTATTAGGGGTAAAAGCCCTGCGCGATGTCAGCGATCCACAACAGGCAGAACGTCTGCCCGCACCCCTCTGCTATCGCGCCCGCCATGTGATCACAGAGAACGATCGGGTGCTGCGGGTGCTCACCGGCTTATCAGCAGGGACGTTTGGGGACTTAATGAATGCCTCCCATGCCAGTTTGCGAGACGACTACGAGGTTTCTGTCCCAGCTCTGGATGCCCTAGTAGCTCTCCTGCAAACTACGCCGGGAGTATTCGGAGCGCGGCTAACAGGGGCAGGGTTTGGCGGGGCCTGCGTGGCATTGGGAGTGAAGGGGGAGGCAGGGGCGATCGGGGCGATGGCCCTGCAGCGCTACGCCCAGGCCGGATATCACGGCCATGTCCTAGTCCCACAGTGAGGTTCAGGGACTGCCCAGTTTTTGCAGGGTGATGTCATTGGTCAGGTCGATCTGGCAGGCGAGTCGAGCCTGGGGCTGATCGGGGGCGAGGAGGTCCAGGATTTCCTGTTCCGCCTGACTGGGTGGGGGCAGATTGCCCTGCACCCGCACCAAACAGGTGCCACAAATGCCAGTGCGACAGCCAAACAAAATGGGGGAATTTTGCAGGGTCAGGGATGCAGCCAAAGGGGAGTGAGATTCCACAACCAGGGATGGATAGGCCGTATTAGGAAAGGTGATTCGGGGCATAGGGAAATCATTTTGCAGAAAAGATAAAGGATCATTTTGCAGAAGAGTCGTTGCAGGCAACGCCTGTATGGCTGTTCCATTGCGCCATTTTTTGCTGCTGGGTAGCCAAATATTTTGCCATGGAGTTGGAGGCCATGAGCGTCATGGAGCGATTGCTGGGCCAGATGTAATCTAGCTTGTCTAGATAGGCTTTGTAGGAAGCGATCGCCTCCTGATGGGTTTGAAAACTACGGTGCAGCCCTTCCGATTCCTGGGTAAAGCATTGGTGGATCATGCTGCGGGCTTCCCGATCGTCCATAGCAAATAGAGGCGATCGCAGCACCCGATAAATAGCAGTGTAAAGGGCGGGATCGTACCAGAAGATGCCGTTGATGGCGACGGAAAAGGGGTAGTGATCCTGCTGGCAGCCCCGAATGCCCAGGTTAGCGACCAGGCTTTCAAAGGGGGTGGGGGCAGGCAGGCAAGTCACCACCTCATGGGAGAGCAGAGTGGAACTGTTGAAGTGAAAGCTCTCGTCCATGAAGTGGTAGTAAGAGATTTTGGCGGGAATGGGGGCATGGTCCGGGTTGGGATGCTTCTGGTAATAACCGCTGAGTTTGTGTTGCACCAGTTTGCCATTGAGGGTCCGCAGTCCCCGCACGGTGAAATACTGGCAGGCCAGAAACGTATTGCTGGAGGAGATCAGTCCAAAATAATGTAGTTGAAGTTGTTTCCATCGGCGCTTCAGGGCATTGGTATTGGCAAAGATCATGGTCTCGGTGAAAGGACCGCGCATGGGATAGGTAAAGATGGACTCGCCAAACAGAGCCTGCTCAACCTGGTGCCCGATCGTGCGGAAGGCATGAATATGGGCGCGCTCCTGGGCAGACTCCAGGTCCAGCATGTCACAGACCAATCGGAAATCCTCCAGGGCATAAAGACCAGCAGCACTGGTCTGATTGAAGAAAATCGTGGCGATTTCAGCGGAAACAATCTGGGAGTAATAGGCCACCCAGTAGAGCTGATTCAGCCGAATGCGCTGGCTGGGGCTGGCCTGGTCCCAAAGGGGGGTGCCATAGAGAAGGGAAAATTCTTCTGGATTCCAGTATTCGTCCTGGCAGGTTTCATAGCGAAAGTCAGCGGCGGCCTGATCCAACAGGAGCGTGTGATCTTGCTGTTTGTTGCGGTTGTAGTTGAGCTGCAGTTTGCGCTGGAGAGGCAGGTTGTTTCGTAGTAGAGTTCCCCTGGAACGATCGGGCGATAGGGTTGTCATGGGCTATCCTCCAGCAATATGGGCACATTGTTCCGGAGAAAAGGGCTGGAAAGCTCCCTGCTCCTCCAAATCCTGCACGATCGTTCCTCCACCTCCACTCTGCATCAGCGATCGCAGGAGCTGCAGCCGCATCCCACTGTGGGTTTCCGTATCCAGTTCCGTAAAGATCTGCAACCGCTGGCTGGGGGAAAGGTCCCCTTGGACCTGGGCGATCGCCTGCACCAGTCGCTGGGGACCGGGCTGCACCAGTTGCAGGAACGGGACCAGAATTTCCAGGATGGCCGATCGACTGCTGCGGGTCAGATCCGTCTGCCGGAACAGGGTTACTCCGGTGGCATGGTGGCGGGCTTCGGCCTGGAGAAACTCGCGGAAGCGATCGGCCAGCACCGGATGGCTGCAATCCCTGGCGAGGCTGCGGTAGTGGCTCAGGCCCCAGCCTTCCAGCAATACCTGAATCATGAACAGCAGGACCGTTTTATCAGAACTCTCGGCTAATTCAGTCAGTAATTGCAGAAAGGGATCCGGAGTGACGATCGCAGCAGGGAGAAAGGGCTGTAGCTGGGCCAGATGGGTGGCCTCATCCGCTGCGAACAAGCTGTAGAGCATCCGCTCCTCCAGGGTTTCCGCGAGAAGGGCCATCCGGGTCATGTATCCCATTCCGGCCTGTTCGACGGCACAGGATTCCTGCAGGAGTTGGGTACTGGCGATGGTCAGCATGGCCTGCTGCTGCTCCAGAGTGGCCTCCCGAAACAGACTCACTCGGTCCAGACCAAAGTGGGCTGCATTCCAGTAGGGCACACCTGTCAGAACTGACTCCATCCTATCGGGCAGGGCCGATCTGAGAATGCGCTGCAGGGGATTTTCGGCGGGAAGGATTGGTAAATCCAACCCCGCAACACCATAGGTTAATCCTGAAGGTTGCAACCGATCACCTCTGGCATGGATTGGGATGACAGGGCAAGCTCTCCTGGAGTCGGGACGACAGCCAGGGGAACCCAGGTTTTCCAGGCGATCGCGGGTTGTTGCTCCAGATGCTGAATGAACTGAATGATGGACTGGTCTGCTTTCGTTGGGGTCTGGAAGTCGAACTGAATGGTCTGGAAGATGCGGGTGTCGCCTCTGGCAAAGTAATTGCCCACCCACTGGGTCACCTGCAGAATCAGACGATTGAGCAGCCAACCCGCAACCCCCGATCGTTTTGGCGTAATCAACACCGTCTGACCTTCTGTTTTTCCCTCTGGCAGCATCCGCAGGGTGAACAGGATATAGAAGTGCAGACAATCGGGACCGAGCGTCACCGTCCCCGTGCTGCCATACCAGTAGCACAGGCTGTAGGTGCCTTCCTGTTTATACAGGGGTTGAATTAGCCGGATCAGCCAGGAGTCCTGGCCCCCTCGCGTCGTATTGCTGAACAGGATGGCCTTGTCCTGCCGGTCCTGCTTGACGAAGTGGATTTCCAGAGGCAGGTTATGCACCGTATTGAAGTGGTGGGCATCGATCGCATTAATCATCACCACATTGGGATGGCAGTTTTTGTAGAAATGCGCCCCCAATCTGACATCACAGTCTGCCTGCTCCAGCTCCGGCACCGTGGGTGGCGGCGAACTGGGGGTTGTGCCGGTCCAGACCCAAATCAGGCCGTAATGTTCTGCCGTGGGCCAAGTCTGAATCTGGAGCGGAATCAGCGGTTCCACACCGGGCATCTCAATACAATGCCCCTGGGTATTAAACTTCCAGTTGTGGAAGAAGCAGCGTAGGCCATCCTCCTCGACCCGTCCTTCCGCCAGGTGCGCCCCCATGTGGGGACAGTAGGCATCCACCGCGATCGCTCGTCCATCGCGCCCCCGGTACAGGGCCAAATCCCGACCCTGGAGGGTCACGGGTTTGACCTGCCCCACCCGTAGTTGCCTAGAAGGCAACGCCCAGTACCAGCCTGGAATGAAGCAGTCCGGATGGTTGAAAACCTTGACCTGTCGGTTGGAGGTAAAGCTCATGGGTTTTGCCTCATACACTCATCAGAGCTAGGGCGGACCATAGACGCTGTCCCGCTGCAGTAAGATTGGCCTCACCCACCTCCGTCAGACAGACCAGTTCATCCCCCTGACGATGACCCGGATTGCGAGTCTGGAAAAACTGAATATGGGGGTCTTTGAGCCTTTCTGGGGGAATATCCCGCAATCCTGCCCGCAGCATCTGGGGATGGGGAAACCGGACGATGCCGGTGCGATCGTCGTACCCAGCGCCAAATTGCTGACGGGCCAGAAAGGCCATCAGCATCTGGATATCCGGGGGAGTGGGGCGATCGTAGCGGGGATAGAACACCTGGGCAAACAGGGGCAGAAATCGGTAGGTGCGGTAGCCAGAGGAAATCAGCAACCAGTAGAGTTTGCCCCTGGTGTATTTCTGCCGCAATTGCCGGACTGCCGTCAACCAGGATCGGGACAGAACCGAACTGGACCAGGATCCCGGATCGACGATGGTATCACCGGAGTAGACGATCGTCAGCCAGTCTCCCTGAAACTCAGTTTCATAGATCAGGAGAGTCGAAAACCCCTGTAAGGTGTCGTGGTCCCATAGTAGGATGGCCCAGTTCTTACAGCCTAAATCCGCTTCGAACACATCCCATCGCACACCGTCAAAATGGGTCTGGAGCAGGTTGTACATGGCCTGACGATCGGCAGCACTCAGAGCTTGGACAGGTATCAATTGAGCTTTCATACAAAAACTCTAGCGAATCCGGCCCTACATGACACACTGCATAGGCAAAATTTTAAGCTGGCACAGGCCAAGCCTATGTACTCAGGTCAAGAATAGAGACTTTTACCCTTGAGCAGGAACTATGGCATGTCAGCGCTACCACTAAAAAAACCCACCTGGTATTCTCAGGAACCTGATAGCTAGCCTAGAGAAAATCAATGGCAGAACCCAAGGGTCTTCAGCACACAATTAATGAAGACCAAAGAAGAGAAAGGGGTTGTCTATGTTTGCACAACTGCCAGAGCAACGAATGCACTGGATTCGCTGGGGATTGACTGTTGGTTGGCTCCTGATCATTGCCTCCCTGTTTTATGACCCCTGGACATCGGCACTTACCACATCCGATCATCCCTGGAGTCCCTTGCGGCTTCCGGATGCCTGTATACAGGTACAGGGAAAATGCCTCTCTGAGCAGCCCTATCCGTTAGGAACAACCCTCTTCTGGGGCACCATTGTGCCAGCCGCCATCTTTATCTTGCTGGTGTTTGGACATGAGTTATGGCGGCGGATTTGTCCACTCTCTTTTTTATCTCAAATTCCTCGTGCTTTGGGATGGCAACGACAATTCAAACGAGAGCATAAAAAGACTGGAAAAGTGCGCTATGAGTTGGCAAAAGTTGACCCAAATTCATGGTTGGGTCGCAACTATACCTATGTACAATTTGGCTGGTTATTTGGCGGGTTATGTGGGCGAATCTTATTTTTCAACGCTGATCGTTTGGTGCTAGCAATCTGGCTATTATTTACAATTACAGCGGCAATCTTTGTTGGCTACTGGTACGGTGGCAAGTCCTGGTGTCAGTACTTTTGCCCAATGGCTCCAGTTCAGAGTATCTACAGTGAACCAGGGGGATTGTTGAGCAGCAAAGCCCATATGAGCGAGCAACCGATTACACAATCCATGTGCCGTACGCTGTTGCCAGATGGCAAAGAGCAGAGTACTTGCGTCGCCTGTCAACATCCCTGCATTGACATTGATGCTGAGCGCACCTATTGGCAAAGCTTAAACCAACCTGAAACTTCATTTCTGCGCTATGGCTATGTGGGTTTAGTGATTGGCTATTTTAGCTACTACTATCTCTATGCAGGCAACTGGAACTATTACTTCTCTGGGGCATGGCTACGGCAAACCAACCAGATCGCTTCCCTATTTGATCCTGGACTTTACCTGTTTGGTCAGGCCATTCATATCCCCAAATTGATTGCAGTGCCACTAGTGCTGGGTGGATGCACGGCGATCGGGTATTGGGGAGGACAGTGGATGGAAAAACACGCCAAAGCTTACAGTCGGCGAAAACAGGCAAATCTGACAATCGAAACCCTTCGGCATCGCCTATTTACCCTATGTACCTTTGGCATTTTCAACTTCTTCTTTATTTTTGGGGGTCGCCCTCTGGTGCAGCTTCTTCCCTGGTCGGTGCAATACCTCTATGACCTAGGTTTAGTAACCCTGAGTACCCTCTGGCTTTATAAAACCTGGCGGCGTAGTCCTGATCTCTACTCTCGTGAAAATCTCGCGAATCGATTCCGCAAACAATTAGAGAAATTACAGCTTGATGTTTCACAGTTTTTAGAAGGACGATCTCTGAGTGATTTAAATACGCATGAAGTATATATATTAGCCAAAGTGCTTCCTGGGTTTACCCGTGAGAAACGGCATCAGGCATACAAGGGAGTTGTGCGAGAAGCACTGGAAGAGGGTTACGTGAACTACTCCAGCAGTCTGGATATTTTGCAGCAAATGCGTCAGGAATTAGGCATTACAGATGACGAACACCGCATTGTACTGGAGGAATTGGGCATTGAAGATCCAGAGCTGCTCAATCCGGATCGCAAACGCAGCTTAGAAAATCAGATACGTTTGAGTGGCTACCGCAAATCATTGGAGCGGCTAATGCTGCTCCAACGAAAACAGTCTGATCGCACTACATTTGAGCAACTGTCATTTCAGGATTCAGCCGCCGTTCATTCTCTGCGTCGTCAATATTCCATCACCTCTCAGGAAGAAGAGTGGATTCTGAGTGGATTTTCGGACAATGCTAGTAGTGTCAAGAAGGTAGAGTTTCTTCTGGCACAATTACCCGAATTAATCGACTGTTACCGCGCTCTGAATCAACCAATGCTGCAGCAGCATCAAGCAGTATTAACCCTGCTCCGAGAGAACATTCGTCATAAAAAAGAACTGATTGTCCGATCAATTCTAGAAAATTTGACACTGCTCCAATCTGATCCGACAGCATTCACCGTGGTACAAAGCTTGCAGCAAGCTTCACCTGCCATTTTAGGAGAGATTTTAGAACAGGAGAATTGGGGCGATCGAATACCACCAGCAATCCTGCAATATTTGACCCAGCCTGGGGAAACTCCAGTTTCCTGTTCACTGGAGTTCTCTTCTCAAGCCATTCTCGATCATCTCGAAGCCTTGCTTCAGGATCAAAATCCCATGATTCAGGCAGCAGCACTCTATATCATTACCCAACTGGACACAAAACGCAGTCAGGAGATTGCTCGAAATCATCGTCATAAATTCAGTTCCCGCCTGGTGCAGGAAACGATCGATCTGCTATTGTCTCCACCCCTGACATCCACAGCAAACCCATCCCTCAGCGAATTCCCAACACTAGAGAAATTGGTGTATTTGTTTAATAGCGACTTTTTCCATCGAATGCAAAGCGAAACGCTCATCGCCCTTGCTGATCAGGCAGAGGTGAAAACCTATAGCCAAGGGGAAGTGATCACAGAGGCAGGAGATACCTGTCGAGAGTTACTGCTGTTGATCGAAGGCGATGCCAGAATTCATTACCAAACTGGATCGAAGGTTAGGGTGGAGCAGCTTCATCCCGGGCAAACCCTAGATGAGTTAGAGGTTTTAACCCACAGCAACTCAGAAAATACGATCGTTGCAGACAGCGAAAGCACCCGGATCTTGGCCCTGTCTGTCGATGCTTTCGATGATTTACTTGACCATGATCCTGATTTTGCCCGACGAGTCCTGGAATTAGAAAGTCGGCAACTGCAGCGATTTGTCCGATCAGTGCAACCACTTTAGAGACCAAAAGGAGACTATGCCAAGGCCGGGATTCTAGCGCTAACCCTGCTCTCTGAACCGCCGTTGTCTTGAACCCACTATGCTGCCAAATCCAGTTGAAATAGCTTGCCACTAAGGAATGAGAATTAAATAACACCGATAAACTCCTGATTGCCCTCACCCCCCTGCCCCCTCTCCCGCTGGGAGAGGGGGAGGGGTTGGGG